>JAFSWV010000183.1 GCA_017444325.1 bacterium
ACAAGCAGCGGCTTCTTTTCATTCGAGCCTTCTTTCATCCCGCCGTACCAGTCGTTGATGATCCTGTAAGCGTAGAATTCAAGCTTGGGATCGCTGAAAATGTCGTCGAATTTCGGGGCGCAGAACTTGCCGGTGCTGACCGTCTTTGCGATGTAATTCGAAAAGGCAGAATTCTCCAGATTCTGCCCCTTCAGGCACTCGTCGATAAGATGCTTTTCGTACTGGGGATGCTTCCTCAGGTTCGAGAAGTGGTAGAGAAGGACCGTAAGGAAAGCGGCGTCCGGCAGGTTGTTGATCTTCACGGCCGAACGGCACATCAGCATGGCGTTCTTTTTGTTGACATCCGCGCCGAAGGCCCTCATGCCGTCGTAGAAATAGGGATTGAAGCCTTTGATCGGCGCGTACATTATCATCCACCAGACATAGCAGCCCTTCTTGGTGAAGTTATCCTTCATGAAGGGCATGTAGGTCGATTCGCTGACGATCCAGTTCTTGGCGTAATCCCTGAGGGACTTTTCGTAAAGGCAGTTCTTGTGCACCCAGGAATTCGGCTCGGCCTGGAATATGACGACGTCCCCGGGCGAGTAGGCGTTCTCCAAGTAATCGAAGACGTAGCGGACGTCCTCCAGCTGCTCATTGAATATCTCTTCCTCCTGCGCCGCGCCGACTCCGCAGCGGCAGACAAAAACCGCCGCGGCGAGGATGAGGGCGCAGGAAAGCGCGGTCTCGGCCTTTTTCCTGAAGTTCGGCCATTTGAGGAAGACGAGCGTGACTGCCTTCGGTAGCCAGTCCGCCAGGTATCCCGCGGCCAATGCCACAAGCAGCATGTCTATCACCAGAACGAAGATGATGTATTTGGCGCGGAACTCCTCGTAGGTCAGGCGCTGCGTGGCGATCCTAAGGAAGACGAAAGTGGAAGCCTTTACGAAGAAAGCGTAGCAGGCGACCAGTCTCGCTCTGGTGAAAAGCAGCAAAACGAAAGCGGCCAGCGCGGCCAGGAGCACGTATTCCGCGAAAGGATATCCCTGCCAAAGCTCGGTCACGACCGCCGAGACAGACCGCCAGGTCAGCTCGGGGATAAGGTGCGCGCCGCCGTGCCCGGTCGGAGTGTAGGGCTTGTCGGTGCTGGTCGTTATTATGAACTGGTAGCAGTAGGCTACGCAGGGCATGGCAAGGAAAACGAACTGCTTGTAGAAAAGCTCAAAGCGCGCCGAAAAGTCCCCTTCCTTTTTCAGAAGCGCGGTAACAAAGGGCAGGGCCGCGTGGCAGAAAAGGAAAACGTTGGAGAAGACGAAAAGGATGTAGAAGCCCTGGTGCGAGCCGAGGCCGCAGAGAGCGCAGAGCGAATAAAGCGCGTAGTTTCTGATGGTCTTTTCGCTGTCGCCCGCCTTTAGGAGAATGACGGAGGCCTCGTAGATCAGGACCGTCGAGAAAAAGACCAGGAAGGAATAGTAGCGCGCTTCCCTGGCGTGGATGACGAGAAGCAGCGAAGCCGTTCCCAAAGCCGCCAGAAGAAGCCCCGCAAGCGAGTCCTTGAGCCTTCTGCCAAGGAGGAAAAGGAACGGGATCGTGCAGAGGGAAAAGAGCGCCGAGGGCAGCCTCAGCTGCCATTCCCTCAGGACCGGATGGCCCGTTATGAGCGGGAAGATATGCCCGTTGACGTAATAAATAAGTGCGTTTACGGGCGCGCGGGCGGTGATGTAATAGCGCCAGATGTGCCAAAGAGTCCAGTGCGACCTCTCCTCGGACAAACACTCGTCGTAGGTCAGGCCGCGCCAGGAGACGTGGTAGAACCTGAGGTAGGCGGCCAGGACCAGCAAGGTTAGGAGCGCCAGCCAGGGCAGGATCTTCTTAAGCCTTTTCACCCGCCCTCCCAACTATCGTTTTAAAGATCTGGAAAAGCCCGCCGAAAACCAGTATCAGGATCCACAGCCAGGCAGCCGCCTTCACGATAAGGAGGGAAGGCGAGATCTTGACGTGCCTGACGTCCGTCATCCTGACCCTTCTGGTGTACACGTTGATCTTGAGCCCGGAGTAGAACCTGGTGAAATATTTCGTGAAGGCCGTGCGGCCGTCCGGATAAAGAGAGTTCGCTCCTCCGATCTCCTTGTCGTTGAAAGCCTGGACGTAAAAATTGGCGTCCGGTTCCAGGATCGTCTCATCCCCGCTTTTCTCCGGATTCGGCGTGTTCCTCCAGCGGACCGCGTAGAGGCAGAGCGGCTCGCCAGCCATGTAGAAGCGGGTCGGCGTCCTCTCCACTATCGCCTCTTCCCTGCCGAAGCAGTAGACGGGAAGGAATAGCAAAAAGAGCGCGAAGGCCGTGGCGCCAAGGACCGTCAGCTTGGAAACGAGGCCGCGCATGAGATAGAGCAGAAGGATGACGACGCCCGAAAAGAGGCAGAGCCAGACGATTGGGAAAGCCGGCGTCAGGCTGTTTCTCATGGCAAGCACGATCTTGATCAATATGGGCGGCAGTTTGATCTCCCAATACTCGTATCCGTCGACGAAGGCGTCCTGCCCGAAATTGAAAAGGAAAAGCCGGATGGAGATCTTCTTCTGGAAGGAGTGCAGCGTGTCGAGCGCGAAATATCTTTCCCTCGGCTTATCCCCGCAGAAGGACATGAGGTACTCGGCATCGTCCGAATCGTAGGCGGGGGCCTTGTAAAGGTCGCAGAAAACCAGGCCCTTCTTCCCCTCGGTAGTGTGTCCCTTGACCTTCGCCAAAAAAGCGGCGTAAGGCGCCAGGGTCATGACGTCCTCCGAGATCACGTCGCTGCCCTTCAGCTCCGCGCTGTCGCCGCTCTTGAAAAGCAGCCGGCCATGCGGCCCCGTTTTCGCGGCGAAAAGAATTTCTTCCGGAGTGAAGGAAAGCAGCGCGGCCGCTATCCCGCAGAAGAAAAACATTACCGCCAGGCGCTTCAGCAGGCGAAACCGCCGGGAAAAGAAGAGTCCGGCGCCAAGCGTCAAAAGAGAAAGCAGCGCGTTGCGGGCTCCCATGAGAAGGTAAGGCCAGAAGGAGCGCAGCTTCGCCCTTATGCTCGCGACAAAATAATAGAGGTCCCTGGGAACCAGGCGGGACTCCTTGGGAACGACGGTGGCGAAATAGTAGACGCCGGGAGCCGTTGTCGTTTGGCGGATCATCAGGAAGCGGCGGACCGCGTAATACTGCAGGTCGAAGATGCCTTTGGCGCTGACCACCTCCTTGACCTTCCGGGCGGGGGAATCCTGGTTCACGCACATGTTCCTTTCTTCCTCGCTGAGAATGCCGTAATAAATGAGCTTGTCTTTGGTCTTGCCCTTGGCGTCAAAGAAGAAATTGGCGCAGACTTCCCCTGTCTCGGCAATCGTCATCTTTTGGAAAGTGCAGGAATACTCCCCTTTCTCCAGCACCTGGGCCTCTTCCTTCGGGGTCAGGGACATGCCGGGGTAAGGAGGAGAAACGCGGATCCCGAGAAGGATGACCGCTTCCAGCGCCGCGAAAAAGAAGGCCGCCGAAAGGAAAAATATGAGAGCTTTGCGAGACATCCCTACCAGCGGTTCCAGTGGATCTTTTCCTCTTTGTATTTGTCCTTGGGCATATCTTCGCCCGTGGAGTAGCCGATGGAGATGAGGGACAGGACTTCGTAGTCGTCGCTGTAGTTGAAAAGCTCTTTGTAACTTTCGGTGCGGTCAGTCATGGGATACCCGGCGCACCAGACGGCGCCAAGGCCCAAGGCTTCGGCGGCCAGGAGAATGTTCTCCGTCGCAGCCGAGCAGTCCTGCTGCCAAAACTTCTCGTCCTTCTTGCCAAGCACAAGGATGACCGCCTTGGCTTTCTGAAGCATCATAAGCCCCGGCTTGTCGCTGATCGGCGCTACAGCGGTCATGTTCGTGACGATGATGAAGGACCAGGGCTGGCGGTTCATGGCGGTCGGAGCGGCCATGCCGGCCTTGACTAGCGCCAGAAGCTGGTCAGCTTCCACTTCCTGATCTGTGTAATGCCTGACGCTCTTCCTCGAGAAGATGACGTCCATAGTACCTTTTTCGCCCGCTTTCATCTCGGCTGCGGTCGTCTCGTATTCAGATCCTTTCGCGTTGCGCTTTTCCTTGGCGTTCTGCATCTGCGTGACCAGGATGGCGACGCCGATGACGAGGATGGTCGTCAGGATAATGTTGGTTAGCCTTGACCTGTTCATTTCTTTATCTCCTTGAAGAAAGCTAGAATTTCTTCCTTGGTGACTTCTTTCTGAGTGCTGTTCTGCATGTCCTTAAGATTCCAGACGCCCTTAGTTCTCTCGTCCCCTCCCCTGATGAGAACAAAGGGAGAATTGGAGGCGTTGGCCTGGCGAAACTGGGATTTGACGGAAGCTTTCTCCGGCAGCAAAGAGACGGAGACGCCCAGCGTGCGCAAAGCGTCGGCCAGAACAAGGTTCTCGCCTATCGCTTCCTCATCCATGGAGACCATGAAGAGGTCGGTAGCGGGAACGCTCTCCTCTTCCTTTTGGATAGCGGAAAGCGCGATCATCAATCTTTCTTCGCCGATTGCAAAGCCTACGGCGCCCGTAGGGGCGCCTCCCATGCTCTCGACGAGATCATTGTAGCGTCCGCCGCCGCCCAGGGCGTCCTGCGAGCCCAGGCTATTGTGCGTCACTTCGAAGATGGTGTGCGTGTAGTAGTCGAGGCCTCTCACGAGCTGGGGCTTCTCGACGTAACTGATGCCCATGTCGTCCAGGGCTTTCCGAACGGTCTCGTAGTGCTTTTTCGCTTCGTCGCTAAGACAGTCCTTGATGCTGGGCAGGTCGTTCTTGAAGATATCCTGGCAAGAGGGCACCTTGCAGTCCAGAAGCCTAAGCACGTTGCGTTCCAGCCTGCGCTGGCAATCCGGGCAGAACTTGTCGAAGTTGGCGCGCGCGCGTTCTCTCAAGACACTGCGGTACTTTTCAAGGCTTTCCTTGTCGCCCAGAGTATTGATGTTGACGGAGACGCCCTTCAAGCCCAGCATCTCGAAAAGTCTTACCATCATAGATATGGTCTCGGCGTCCGCAAGCGGGCTGTAGGTCCCGAACATCTCGACGCCCAGCTGGTGGAACTGGCGCTGGCGGCCGGCCTGGGGCCTTTCGTAGCGGAACATGGGGCCCATGTAATAAAACTTCCTGATCTTCTGCCCCAGAAGCTCGTGCTGCATGGCGGCCCTGACGACGCAAGCCGTGCCTTCCGGGCGCAGCGTGATGCTTCTCCCCTTGCGGTCAGAGAATGTATACATCTCCTTTTCCACGATGTCGGTGTCTTCGCCGATGGAGCGCATGAATAATTCGCTCTGCTCGATTATGGGCGTTCTGATGTTCTCATAGCCGTAGCGTTCGAAATGCTCCCTGACCTTGCGTTCCACTTCGTTCCAAAGGGCACTTTGCGGCGGCAGAATGTCGACCGTTCCTCTCAGAGACTGGATCTCGTTCATAATTTACCTTCCCAATTTTCCGCCATCCTTATCCTTTTGCCGGTGGCGGGATGACTGTATAGAAAAATCTCAATGATGCGCGGCACCTCTAATACCGCAAGGTTTCCCTCCGCCAGTCTTCTCAAAGCGGAAGCGAAAGCCATTCCAAGGTTCGTCGACTGGAGCGCGAAGAGATCGGCTTCCGTTTCGCACTTCCTGGAGAAGCCGTTCGTTATTGGCATAGTGACAAGCTGCCAGAGGGAAAAGAAAAGCAGGAAGACCGGGTATGATCCGGCCGCGGAATAATCGATCCCCGCTTTTGCGCAGTAGAGCGCCAAAACTTTTGAGAGCAGAAAGAGCCCGAGCATTATAAGCACAGCGTGAAGCGCGGCCAGTTTCCAGATGTGGCGCCGCTTGTAATGGCCGACTTCGTGCGCCATGATCGCGATGATCTCGTCCTCGGGATATTCTAGCAGAGCGTCCGACATCATCACTCTCCTCGTCGCGCCGAGGCCGCAGAGCATAGCGTTGGCTTTCTTCGTCTTCTCCGAGAGGTCGAGCCTGTACAAGCCCGTCACCTTGAGCCCCGCGCCTTCAAGCAGGCCAATTAGGCGCTCTTTGCAGGGGTGCTCCTTGATCTCTTCGCTCTTGTAGAAGAGCGGGAGAATGACGACCGGGAAGAGCATGCCCAAAACGATCTGCAGAAAGATCCAGCCGGCGCCCGCCGCCAGAAACCACCACTGCCCTATGTAACGCATCATGGCGTAGCAGAAGAGCAGCGCGGCCAGAAGCAGAAGCGTCGTCAGAAAAGTGCTCTTAAGAAGATCCCAAAACCAGCCGCCGAAACTTTGGTTGCTAAGATCGAAGATCTTTTCGAGCCTGTAATCCTTGGCGTAGGTGTAAGGGAACGTTATGATCTGATAGGCGGCCTGGACGATGAAGATGAAAAGGAGCGTCGAAAGCCAGAAGTTGCCGTTGACAGCTTCAACGGTCTTGTGCCAGACTGAAAGCGAAAGCGAGCCCCTTCCCCCTATTAGGAGGACGAAAAGGAAAAGGCCCAGCACAAGGTAATCCAGAAGGAAAAAGATGTTCTGGAAAAACTCATAGCGCTCGGCTAGTTTCGCTCTCTTCTGATTCATGCTTTCTTAGTTTTCGCGGCGGTCTTTTTTGCCGTCGTTTTTTTGGCGGCCGTTTTCTTCGCCGCGGGCTTCTTTTCAGCGGGAGCCTCTTTGGTTTTGGCGCCCCTGCCCTTTCCGCCCTTGACGAAAGTTTTCTGGTCGGGCTTCTTCTCGATGAACTTCTGGAGCGCCCATTCGCTCTTCAAAGTTATGACGTCGTCGCTCAAGAAGACGATTTGGCTCCTGGGGATCCAGGTGGTCTGGGAAAGTCCGGTCTTAAGACCGACGGCTTTCTTCTCTTTCTCGTCTATGATGTCGATGATGTTGAGTTCGCCGTGTTCCTTGGTGTGCTGCTCTTCGTCGATGACGTAGTTCACCCTGATGGGATGCATGGCGCTCCTCATCTTGTGCTCAAGGATCTTGGAAGCCGTGTCGATAAAGCTTGAGATCTTCTCGGCCGACAAGCGCATCTCGTCGGTGATGGGAATGCCAGTGTCGGCTGAGAGCTTCTCCGCGTAGGAGAGCTGTTTTTCACTGGGAGGCAGGACAAGTTTGCTTCCGAGATCATCTTTCGTCTCGTCGATCCATTTGGAAAGTTCCTTGGCGTTGACAAGCGCGCTTTCGGGAATTTCGATCTTGGCGGCTGCCGCCAGTCTTCTCGCCATGTCGAGCTGCTTGGCGGTAGGCTTGCTGACCATGAAGCCGGACTGGTTGGAATATACTTCCCTGAGAGGCTCGAAGAGTTTGTCCATGACGGTCAAATAATCTTTCTCGCCGTCCTCGATCTCATCCAGGTCTTTTTCCAGATCGGCGGTGTAATCGTAGTTCATGACCAGCGGGCGTTTTTCCTTCAGGTAATCGTAGAGCCTGAAGCCCCTTTCCGTCGGCTTGAACTCCCTCTTGGGGCGCGTCTCCTCGACGTACTGCCTTTCCCTGATCTTATCGACGATGGTGGCGTAGGTGGAGGGACGGCCGATGTTGAGCTTTTCCAGTTTCTCGACCAAGCTGCCGCTGTTGTATCGCGGCGGCGGCAGAGTCTCTTTCCTTTCGCAGCGGGCCTCTTTCATGGCGAGCTTGTCGTTCTCGCTGAGGGGCGGCAGACCGGATTCGGATTCGTCCTCTTCCTCTTCGGAAAGATCATAGCCGTAAGCCTTGAGGTAGCCTTCGAATTTCAGCGTCTTGCCTTCCGCTTCCATTTCAATATCGTCGGACATGATAGTCGCTTTCGTCTTGTCATAGACGGCGGGTTTCATCTGCGAAGCAAGCCAGCGCTTGTAGATAAGCGAATAGATCTTGAAGCAGGGCTCTGTCAGAACGTCTTTCACGGATTCCGGGGTGATCTCCGGATGCGCCGGGCGAATGGCCTCGTGGGCGTCCTGGGCGCCTTTTTTGCTCTTGTAGAAGCGGCGCTGGTAATACTGCTCCCCGTACTGCTTTTCGATCTGTTTCTGGGCCATGTCCATGCCCTCTTTGGAGATTCTGGTGGAGTCGGTTCGCATGTAGGTTATCAAAGCGACCTGACGGCCCCTGATCTCGACGCCCTGATACAGCGTCTGGGCGATCTCCATGGCGAACTTGGGATCGAAGTGGTAGGCTCTGAAGGCCGCGCGCTGGAACGTCGAAGTGATGAAAGGCGGCATCGGATTGCGCGAGAATTCGGATTTCTCGATCGCTTTGACGGTGTGGTCTTTCGCGTTCTTCAAAGCTTCGAAGATCTTCTCCGCTTCCGCCTCGTTCTCAACTCGGCCGCTCTTCAGCTGGGCCGTGAAGACTTGCTTTCCTATCTCGTAATCAGCCTTGATGAGCCAATAGGGCACGGGCTGGAAATTGGCGATCTCTCTTTCCCTTTCGACGATAAGACCGACGGCCGGGCTCTGGACGCGGCCGACGGAGAAATTCTTTTCGCCCATGTAGAAGGAGGCTTCCGGGCTGAGCAGATAGCCAATCAGCCTGTCGATGGCTCTCCTGGCTTTCTGGGCGTCCACTCTTTTCAGATTTATGGTCGTGGGATTCTCAAGCGCATTGTTTATTTCGGACGGCGTAATGGCGTTGAACATGATGCGGTGGATCCTCTTGGAGTGCGGGAGAATGCTGTAAACATGCTCCGCGATGGCTTCCCCTTCCCTATCAGGGTCGGTCGCCAGGAAGATCTCTCCGGCTTCGCCAGCAGCCTTCTTAAGGTCGCTTATGACGTTGCTCTTGCCGTGCAAGGGCTTTAAGGTAACTTTGAATCCATCCTCCACATCGACTCCGAGACGCGATTTGGGCATCTCCATGATGTGGCCGACCGTGGCTTTTATAACATACTTGTTGCCGACGATCTGGTGGATAGTTTTGATCTTGGAAGGCGACTCAACGACTATAAGTCCGCGATTTGCCATAGAACTCCTTAATTTTATTTAAGACTCTTTTTCGTTCTGGATATCAGGATGCCCCTCAGCCACGCTGTGAGAGCCGTATTGGAGGGTTCCTTGCCCAAGGCCTCCTCCACGACCGCCTTGGGGATAGCAGCCCTGGATTTGCCCCTGTGGCCGCCGGCGCTGCCGTATTTCGAGAGCTTTGCCCTCGCTATTTTGCCAACGTCGGCGCCTAGCGAGCTCTCGCGCATCACGACATGCATGACGTTGTCGCATATTCCGCCGACCGCCACCCACTTCATGTTGGTGAACTGCGAGAGGAAATCGGCTATGTGGACGCAAATGTCCGCGGAAGGCAGTTTGGAAAAACAAATTACCGGGCACAAGCCTCCGGCCTGGACCATTTGGAGCGCCTCCGTAAAAAAGGGGGCGTAAGCCCTCGGGATCTCGGCCAGTTCGAGGGAATGCAGCAGCTGGGAATCGCACTTGGGCTTAAGGTATCCGTAGGCCGCCACATCCTGAGGCGAAACGCCCCGGACCAGGTCGTCCGTGTCAGTGTTCAGGCCGTAGCAGAGAGCGGTAGCAAGCCTTTTGCCAACGGTCACCTGGGAAGTCAAAAGATATTCCAGAAGTATCGTGGCGGTCGAGCCGTAGCGGGGTCTAACATCCGAAAATCTGAAGGGATATTTGCCTTTCTTGGGATGATGATCGATTATAACGTCAAAAGAAATTGGCAGCTGCGGCTTGAAAAAGTCGGGCTGAGCGTCCACCAGGGCGAATTTATTGTATTTTTCCCACGCGACCTCATGCTGGATAACGAATGGTATCTTCAGTTTACGGGCAAAAAGCAGGTTCTGCTGGCGCTTTATGGGTTCCAAGGATATGATCTCAACGCTTCCCACAAGGTCCTTGACGAACTCCCTCAAGGCCCAGGCCGAGGAAAGAGAGTCAGGATCGGGCTCGCCGTACATCAGAATGGCAAGCCTGTCGTCTTTCCCGAAAAGACCTTCGAGCCGGGGGATCTTCCTTTCGGTGCGATCGCTGATCAGCATCGAACGAAACTGTGAATTAGAATATTTCATTATTATTTATATTTTATGAGAATAAGGTATGGGTGTCAAGGTAAAAAAAACGGCGGTCGAATGACCGCCGTAAGATTTGGTAGCGGAGGAGGGAGTCGAACCCACGACACGCGGATTATGATTCCGCTGCTCTGACCAACTGAGCTACTCCGCCAAATATTTTTGGTGGCGGGGGCAGGACTTGAACCTGCGACCTTCAGGTTATGAGCCTGACGAGCTACCGGACTGCTCTACCCCGCGGCACTGATTATTCGAATTTGAAGATCAACTCGTTAGTTTTGCTAAGGCCGAAATTTTCCCTGGCAAACTTTTCGAGGTAAAATTTGTCATATTTCAGAAGATGCAGTTCCTTCTTGAGCTGCTCGTTCTCGATCCTTAGTCTGGCGGCTTCCGCAGCTTTTTCCTTCTCCTTCTTCTCAAGTTCCCTAAGCTCAACGCTGGCGGGCTGGAAGGTAAGGATCGCGAAGATCGCAAGGATCGTCAGGACCAGAAGTACGATGATGAAACGCATAACCTCTTAAAATATGGTTTCAATATGCTATCAGATACGCCTCTCAAAGTCAAGACTGGGAGAGACGGCCGGCGATCGCTTGGAGGAACTCCTCGGTGTTCAGAGCCTGCTTATTGTTAAGCGTGGAAACGAGATATAGATCCTTGGTCATATATCCTTCCTCAATAGTATGAAGCGTTGCGGCTTCAAGCTTGTCGGCGAAGGAGACCAGTTCTTCGTTCCCGTCCAACTCCCCTCTTTTCCTTAGCGCTCCGCTCCAGGCGAAAATGGTCGCGACGGAGTTTGTCGAAGTCGTTTCGCCCTTGAGATGCTTGTAGTAGTGGCGCTGGACCGTGCCGTGGGCCGCCTCGTACTCATAGGCGCCGCTGGGCGAGACCAGAACGGACGTCATCATGGCCAGGCTTCCGTAAGCCGTGGCGATGAGATCGGAGAAAACGTCACCGTCATAGTTCTTGCAGGCCCAGATGAAGCCGCCAACGGATCTGATGGCGCGGGCCACCGCGTCATCTATAAGCGTATAGAAGAAAGTGATCCCGGCCTTCTCGAATTTCTCTTTGTAAGAAGCTGCGAAGATCTCGTTGAATATGTCCTTGAAACGATGGTCGTACTTCTTGGAAATGGTGTCCTTGGCGGCGAACCAGAGGTCCTCTTTCTTATACAACGCGAATTCGAAGCAAGCTTTGGCAAAATTCTCAATCGAAGCGTCTGTGTTGTGGACGCCCTGGATAATGCCGCTGCCTTTGAATTCATGGATCAATTGACGCGTTTCGGATCCGTCGGGCCCGGTCACGACAAGCTCAGCCTTGGAGCCGGCCGGGACGACCATCTCACTGTTCTTATAGATGTCGCCGTAGGCGTGGCGAGCAATGGTGATCGGCTTTTTCCAGTCGGGAACGTACGGGACGAGACCTTTTACAAGAATGGGCGTCCTGAAGACCGTGCCGTCCAAAATGGCCCTGATGGTGCCGTTCGGGGAAGGCCACATCTTGGAAAGCGAATATTCTTTCACTCGGTCGGCGTTCGGAGTTATGGTCGCGCATTTGACAGCTACGCCGTACTTTTTGTTGGCCTCCGCTGCGTCAACGGTGACCTGATCGCCGGTCTTTTC
>JAFSWV010000184.1 GCA_017444325.1 bacterium
AGTCGTTATAGCTGTCCACAAGGTTCGTGAATTCCACGCCGCTTGGTGAAGAACTAACTTTCTTCTCAGCACCATTGAAGGCCATATAGAAGTAACGGTTGGTGGCTCCGCCAACAATACCGTACAGAGCGAAAAGATCAGTTTTGGATCCGTATTTCAGACTGAAGGAGATCTTCGTCAACTGACGGAGCGGTTCAGAGGGGGCCAGTTTAATGCCAGGCGTGAAGATCATGTCGTAGGCATTGGTTGACTGTTCTTCCACTCTAGACAGTTTAATGACCTTGCCGGAGCCATCAGCCACGACCGTGGATGTGCCGGAATATTCCGCCGGATTAAAGTACTTCCAGCCTTCCACCGTGCCGACGATTTCCGTACCGGCTTCGTAGCTCTCGAAGTCCTCGGACCAGATGGTCTCGGCGTAGACTGAAACGGCCGTCAGGCAAAGAGCGAGAAGGGCCGCCATCATGAATTTGAAGAGTTTCATATAAAAAACCTCTTGTTTTGGTTATTTGGAATTAATAAAGGTATATTCGTATCCCTTGTTTACCCTATTATAGCAAATATGTATCACAGGGACTAATTTCGCCCCAGGCTTTCACTTTTGACCTTTTATCTCTATGGAGTAAATATCGTCAAACAGGATTGTTTTGCCGTTCAATTTTAGCCTTCTCAGCGCCAAATTGAGGTCGGTCACGACGCCTCTTTTCACCACGTCGTGGAAAGAAATATGACAAAAGACCTCGATTTCCATCCCCCGCTCAAGTTTCAGGATGGTCCGGGAGTTGGCCTCCGCATCTTCCTCGGTCAGTTCGCGCTTGGCTACCCTGGAGTGGCGCTCCTCCCTGTCCCTAAGCGCCTCCTTGAGGCCTTTCATGGCGTCGAAGGGCGCGAAGAGCTTAGCTCTTTCCGATCTTGTCAGCATAGCCAGCTCTGTGCCCTCCGATGAAACCGTTCCTTTCCCTTTGCGTTCCTTCCGGCAGATAGTTAACGGCCGGCAGCACCGCGTTCTTGCCGAAGCGATTCTGGATCTCCAATACCGTCTGCTGCACCTTCTTCTCCTTTTCCACCGCCTCGAAGTTGGTGAAAAGATCGTAGCCTTCGCAGCCCTCGTCGCAGACAGATTCGAAGCAGAGTCCCAGATGCCTTATCGGCACGCTTCTATCAGTCGTCTCGTCGTAGATCTTCAAGGCCGCCTCCACTATGAAAGAGGCCAAGGCAGTGGAGACTCCCAGTCTTAGGCTCCCTTTGGTGGGCGCCACAACTTCCATGCTGTAGCCAACGAATATCCCCACCTTCCCGGTTATCAGTTTCCTTTTCATAAGTTCGCCCGCGCCGTTTATGGCCATCTCACGGATGACCGTCCGGGCCTCTTTGAAAGTATAGTCCCTGGGCAGGATCTGGGTGAATGATACCGATTTGCTTTTAGATTTGTAGTTCTTGATGTCGGAAATAAGTCAGGGCTCCCGGCCCCAGGCATGGTCTATTAGGATCTCCGCGTCCTTCCCGAAAAGCTTGTACATCACGTCGCAGGGCAAATTCGCCACGCCCCGCATGTCGTAGACGCCGTACTTTTCCAGCCGCCTGGCCGTGCCGGCCGCCACCATCCAGAAGTCCGTGATTGGCCGGTGGTCCCACAGGGTCTTTCTGTAAGTCTCCTCGTCCAAAAATCCGATGTGGTCTCTGGCGTGCTTGGCCGTGATGTCCAGGGCGATCTTGGCGAGGTAAAGGTTCGTCCCCACCCCCGCCGTCGAGGGTATGCGATAGCAAGTGGCGATCTCGTTCATCAAAAACTTCGCAAGCGCAACGGCATCCATTTTCATGAGCGCCAAATACCCCGTGGCGTCGATGAAAGATTCGTCGATGGAGTAAACGTGTATGTCCCCGGGGTCGAAATAGTCGAGGTAAAGGGAATAGATGTCCGCCGCGTATTCTATATATAGAGCCATCCTGGGCGGCGCGATCTCGTAGGCTATCCCGCTGGGAATGTCGCTCAGCCGGCAGCGGTTCTTGACGCCCAGCGTCTTCAGTTTCGGCGAGACGGCCAGACACAGGGCGTTCCTCCCCCTTGTCACGTCCGCCACCACAAGGTTCGTCTCGAAGGGGTTAAGCCCTCTTTCCGCGCATTCCACCGAGGCGTAGAAAGACTTCATGTCTATGCAAAAATATGTGCGCATCCTTCACGAAAGATCCTTTATGACTTTTACCGCCACGCCCTGGATATCGCAGCCGGGAACAACTATGTCCTTTATAGCGGGATTCTCCGGATGCAGCCGCACATGTTTTTTCCCAGCCTCCGGGTAAAACCGCTTCAGCGTCGCCTCCTCCCCTACCAAGGCTACCACGATCTGCCCCTTTTCGGCGGTATTCTGGCGCTTCACCAGAACGAGGTCGCCCTCATTGATCCCGGCGCCCACCATGGAATCGCCCACCGCCCGCAAAAGGAAAAACTCGCCGCTACCTATGAGAGCCTCAGGCATCCGCACATATTCCTCGATGTTCTCCTCCGCGTAGCGCGGCAAACCGCAGGCCACCCTGCCCAGAACTGGCACCATAATAGAAGCGCCCTTCACCCTGGCGGGAACGAGGCTCCTATACCCGGAACTTCCGACGACGCCGTCCTGCCGCAGCCTGTCCACATACCTGTACGCTGTAGTCTTGGAAACACCCACGCTGTCAGCGATCTCCTGCAGCGAAGGCGAATAGCCGCGCTGGTCTGTAAATTCGCAAACGAACCTCTCCACGGCCTTTAAAGTCTTTTGATCCTTGTTTCTCATAAAACTCCTATCTGGAACAATCGTTCCACCTCGCCCCCCATTATACCACACCGCCCCCAATAGTCAACCCGCCCCAAATGTCAGAATTTTCACCCAGTTCAAGTAAAATATGGCGTTGAAAGGATGCCAAAAACTGTAAAATATGGCATTAAAGCATTGAAAACAAAATCATCATTTGATAGAATGTTGATACAATGCTCTAGTGAGTTTTGACTTCTACTTTAACCAATAACCAAAAGGTTTTCCATGAAACTTTTAAATTTCTTGCTTGCGGTTCTCGTAGCCGTTAGCATCATGGCCGCTTCCGCTCAAGCGGAAGTGCTTTGGTCCGAAGACTTCGAAAGCTACGAAGCCGGCACCGAAATAGTCGGCACCGTTGACGGCTGGAGATTCTTCAGCGACGCCTATGCTGGGACTTCAACGATTGTCCAGGACGGCGATGCGAAGGTCCTTAAGCTCTCAAAAAAGAGCGGACAGTCTGATGACTACGACATGATCCTGACTCCGCGCGTTACAGTCGGCACTGCTAACAAAGGCCGCGAGCTGACCAAGATCTCCTTCAAATTCAGACCTGGTTCCGGCAACGACCTTTTCGCTCTTTATGGAATTCACGGTACCCAGGCCTCTCGTTTCTTCTACTTGAACTTCAATGTAAATACCGGCGAGTGCTCTTCCAACCCCGGCGGTCTTAAATTTGACAATGTCAACAAAGACTCCTACAGCGAATGCTACTTCATTTACGACGCATTCAATGGCAAAGTGGTGGAAGTTTCTATTAACGGACAATCCCAAGCTTGCGACATATTCTGCCCTGATTTCGCTGATGAAGTTCTTATCCGTCTCTCCACCAGGTACAGCCAAATGTCTTCCCATGAAGAAGCTTACTATGACAGCATTTTGGTTGAGACACAGCAGCGTTACGAGAATCCTGGCATCTTTGCTCCTGACGTCATCACTATCCCGATTGGCACAACCGAACTGCAGGCTTCCATCTACAATGGCGGTCCCGACGCCGAGATTGGTTTTACCGTTACCGGCGGCGCTGATTGGCTGACGATCAACCCGACCAGTGGCACCTTGACTAGCACTAAGGATATCTATTTCCAGTGCGATCCTGAAAAAGAACGCGGATGCTACGAAGCTACCGTAACCTTCGACGGCGGCGAATATGGCAGTGTAACGACAAAAGTTATCTGGCAGAACGGATTCTTCTACCAATCTCACTTCGGCGATATGGAACTTGGCGACATTCTGCCTCAGGATTCCCGCTGGCAGTCAATTTACAGCTACGGAAGAGAAAAAGAGAATTACGATATCATTGAAGGCGGATATGAAGGCCACGAAAAATGTTTAAAGATCTGGCAGGATGGATACGGCGGAACGCACACTACTTTTGCCAATACGGAAAACACGGCCGATAAATATAACATCAAGGTCTCCTTCAGAGTGAAAATCGATGATGTGATAGGCGGCAGCGGCATCTATTTCGGCAGCAACGACGGCGCCGGCGAATTCTATCTCCAAGACAGGGACGGAAATCTTAGGCTCCATTCCAACGCCGCTAACTACGATTTCCCGATAGACTATGAAGACTATCTTGGGAAATGGGTCTATGTCAGCTATACCATGAATATGCTGGAAGGCAATTATAGGCTGTTAGAAATGCAGTTTGGTGAAAATGTGGTCACAGGTCTTGATCTGTATCACGGCAATGGCAAAGACGTTTATCCGCGTTTCCGTTTCTTCACCTACAATGACAGCAGCAATACTGCCTATCTGGATGAACTTTCCGCTGAAGCCGTTCCGAAAGAAATCGGAGGCCCCACGCTGGAAGTTGTTGGCGGCGGCATCGTCTGGGCTACCGGCACCAATTCCGTTCAGATGACCGTTTACAATATGGGAGAAGGAGAACTCACCTTTGAGTCCACAGTTGAGCAGGGCTCCGGCTGGCTTTCTATCCGCGAACTGGAGGAAGGCGAATCTTATTCCGCCACCATTGTTGGTCAAAACTCCATCACGCTCAACCTTGACGTTGACAGGGAGGCTCTTGGATTGGAATACGGCGTGGCTAAGATCAAAACTACCGGCAGCGACGGCCGCACTAAATACACAAGAGTCGCCGCCCAAGGCCACACGGAAGACGGCTACGTCTTCTACGCCAGCGACTTTGAAACGACCGATCTCGGTGTTATCAACGTTGTTGATCCCGCCTGGCTCAATCCCAACGGCAAAGTTATCATCGATGATGACAACCGTTGCCTGAGTGTCCAGATTCCGGATAGTGTCAGCATGGACCAATTGCACTGCAGAGTCAACGTTCCAGACAAGCTCTACGATGAGTACAACTTCCGCGTAAGCTGCAAAGTCAAATGCGTGGGTTCCACCTTCCCGCAGCTGACCTTCGGCACTGACCTAGACCATAGGCAAGGTGAACTCACCTTGAACTGCAACGGCGAAGAAGCGGTATTCAAACCAGTGGAAACCGAGGATCCCGATTGCATCACCAACACGGCCCCGATGAACACCTGGTTCGACCTTTCTTACACCTACAACTCCGATCCTCTCAACCGTAAGCTGCTCGCTGTCACCTTCGCCGGCTGCGAATACGAGTTCGAGGATCTGTACATCACCGCCGTTAACAACTACGGCTTCTTCAACGAGTTCCGTTTCTTTATCTGGAGCCACAACGATCCTTATCTGATCGACGACTTCCGTATCGAAGCCATCAAGAAGCCCAACACCGCCCCGGTGATGAATGTGGTCGTTCCCGGCAATCCTATCGCCTATACCGCAAAGAGCGCCGATGTCATCGTCCGCAACGATGGCGGCAACAGCTTCAAGTTCACAGCTGAAGTCGTGGAAGGTTCCGAATACCTCAAAGTCACCAGCGCCACCAATGAAGTCTTCGGCTCCTTCACGCTGCCCGTAACAATCGACCGCAGCAAGATGGGCTTCGGCTTCTATCGTCCGACCGTCCGCATCACGAGCGACATCGCCGGCCAGGCTCCCATCGACGTTAATCTGGCCATCCAGAGCGGCACGCCGGAAGAAGGCTACGTGATGTATCAGTCCGACTTCGCGAACCTCGCCCCCACCACCGTCATTGAAGGCGGCGTCATCGGCGAACTCAGCGAACAGGACAACTGCTGGGATAAGTGCACCGCACACAACAACGCGATCATCACTGAAGACCCCGCTGGCAGCGGCAAGAACGTCGCCTGCTTCGTCAACTGCAACGACTGGTCCGCCTACACCGGCTATCAGCTGGGCCTGAACATCCCGACCAACGCCTGTGAAAACTTCGACGTCATCTTCGCCATGGATATGTACATCCCTGACACCTACATTGATCGCGAAGGCGAAGAGCATCCCAACGCGAACTTCTTCGTCTCCCAGAAGGACAACAACCGTCAGTGCGAAGCCCAGTTCTTCCTGAACACCGACAAGACCGACAGTCCTGTTGAAATGCGCCTGGAAGACATTCAGACCAGAGACGAATGGTACGAGAGGACTTCCGCGGAAGGTATCCCTGTTCCTAACAACACTTGGTTCCCGTTCTACATGAGGTTTAACACGAAGCTCATTGAATATGATCACAAGACGCTTTACGCTGTTAACTTCGGCGAGAACGAATATCAGATGGAAGACGAAGATAGCTGGCTGTCTTATCCGGGAGGTGTTTCTCCTGCCGTCTTAGGCAATGAAGGCATCAACAGATTGAAATTCTGGAGCTATTTTGACGACGCCAACATCTGCATGGACAACGTCAGGATCCTCCTGGTGCCCAAGGGACTGCCCGAACCGGCTCTCTTCGGCATCCTGGCCCTCATTGCCCTGGCCTTCGCCAGAAAGCAGAGATAAGCTTTAGTCATAGCGCTAACGCTTAACGTTAAAGAGCTTTCCGCTTCAGCGGGAAGCTCTTTTTTATATTTGTATCTTTTCGCTATTTTTGGTATATTCTAATACACAATAACCAATATAAAGGATACTTATGAAAAAACTCCTTATGCTCGCGGCGGTCTTAGCGTTTGGCTCCTACGCCATGGCGGACTCCGTGCTTTTCGAAACTAATTTCGACGATCTGAATCTCGGTCCTATCGTCGCCAATTACCCCTCAGTCTGGTCTTACTGCTATGCCCAGCCCAACGAAGAGAACACTGTGGAAGTGGTGGAAGGCGGAGTTGGCGGAGATGGCCGCTGCCTCTATTACAACCTGACGGACAGATACGTCGCCACCCACACCAAGATCCCCAACAGCGAGAACCACTCCCTGACCAACGATTTCAAGATCTCCTTCAAAGTGAACTTCGCCAAGCCCAGCGCTGTAAACTTCAACTCCAACGACGGCATGGGCGAATTGTGTTTCAAAAAGGATGGGGATTATGCCTTCAAGATTGGCAACTCCAATACCATTGGTTTTTCCTCTACCAACAGCTGCCCCATTGACGAGTGGATCCCCGTTTCCTACGTCATGAACGGCACACCCGGCAACAGGAAACTCTTATCCGTGCAGTTCGGCGAGGCCGTGTACGAGGATCTGGACATACTTATCAGCTCCACTCAGGAAAAGGACACCTTCCCCAACTTCCGTTTCTTCCCCTGGGGCAACGCGAACATTTACTTGGACGATCTCAAAGTTGAATTAGTCCCCCGCAACGTGGGCGACGTTCAGCTGACCATCACCGGTGACAACAGACTCGATTTCAACACAGATACGGTGACCGTCCGCCTCTTCAACGAAGGCACACAGGAAGGCGAAGTGACCATTTCCAGCGATTCCGCCTTCATGAAGCTGAACGGAGAAAGCAGCTTCGTCAAGACTATGGCCGGCGGCTCCTACGAAGACCTTGTGGTCACCATCGACCGCTCCGCCATGGGCAACGACTACTACTGCGCCAAGGTCAAGGCTGTCTGCGGCGGCGTGGAAGCCAGCTATCCCATCTTCATCCAGTCCGGAATTGAAGGCGAAGGCTACACCTACTACAGGGACCACTTCAGCGAACTGGAAATGGGCAAGGACATCAAGGCCGTGGATCCCGCCTGGCACAACGGCTACGGCGCCCCAGCCCTGTCCCCCATCGTTGATCTAAACGGCGAAAAAGTCCTGCAGATCAATTACAAGGATTACGCCGCCTTCCACATCAAGTGCGACACCCAGGAAGGCACCAGCGAAAGCTACAACTACCGCGTCTCATTCAAAGGCCTTATCCCCAGCGGCTGCGAAGTCTACAGCCCGTACAATCTGGGATCCACGACAGGCGCCGTTAATTATGAAATGCAAATGCGCTATTCGGAAGAAGCCGGCGGCGTTGTTTTCGCCAACATGGGCAACACCTGCCCCCTGGACGAGTGGTTCGACGTTTCCTATGTCTTCAACTTCACGCCGGACAACTCCCGCATGATCTCGATCACCTTCGGTGACGTGACCTCAAACCTCAACCTCCTAATTCCTACTCCCAACAAAAAAATCAGCGATGAACCTGAAGAGTATGAATATTATGACTACTTCAACTATATGCGCTTCTTCGGTTGGTGCAAAGAAAACAGCGCGCCCATCTATGTGAAGGACTTCGTTATCGACTCCATAGCGCGCCCCGACGTAGGCCCTGAGCTGGAAGTCGGCAAAGGCGGCCAGGTGCTGCTGGCTGAAAAGACCGCGACGCTCACCGTCCTGAACGCCGGCACCGGTAACCTCAGTTTCTCTGCTGAAGTGACGCAGGGCGGCGGCTGGCTCTCCATCAGGGAAGCCGACGAAGAGACCGGCATCCTGGAAGACACCATCGAAGGCAGCGGATCTAAGAAGTACACCATGGACATCTCCCGCGAGGATCTCGGCAACACCTACGGCTTTGGCCAGGTGACCGTGACCGGCGCCGGAAGTGAGAAGGTCGTGAACTTCTTCGTGCAGTCTGAAGACGAAACAGGCGCCACGCTGTACTACAACGAATTCGATTCCATGGAGCTCGGCAATATCAAGAACACTGATCCGGCCTGGATCGGCGGCGCCGAAGGCACAGTGGTGGTCGATCCCATCACCGGCGGCTCCTGCCTTGAGATCATCGGCAACAACCAGAACCTGCACGCCATCTGCAAAGCCCCGGAAGGCTCCTCCAAGAAGTACAACTACACCTGCTCCATGAAGCTCAAGCTGCCCACCGGCGCCACGGGCCCCTACTTCGTGACCGGCAATGACCTCGGCCACTACATCGGCGAATACGGCATCTCCGTAACCGACAACGGCCAGCTCAAAGTCGGGTGCTCCAACTGCGACAACAACCCCCTGCAGGGCGTCACCGCCCCCCTGGGCGAATGGGTGGACTTCGCCTACACCTACAATGCCGACCCCTTAAACTGCCGCCTGCTGTCCATGACGTTTGGCGAAGTTACCGTGGAATGCAGCGAACCCATTACCGGCTCCAGGGGCGACTATGACTTCTTCAATGAATTCCGCTTCTATATCTTCGGCAATGGCGATCTTCAGCCCATCTACGTCGATGACTTCAGAGTCAGCATGGATCCCAAGGACACCTCCAAACCCGGCGTCATGGACATCCGCTGCGAATACAACCCAATCCCCTACACGAAAGACGCTACGACGATCAATATATTGAACGCCGGCGGCCGCTCTTTCGACTTCACCGTGGAAGTCCTCCAGGGCGCCAGCTGGCTCACCATGAGCACCTATGAAGGCACCGTTGACAGCTCCTTCTCCCTGACCGCCACCGTGAACAGGGGCAAACTTGGCTACGGCTTCCATCGCGCCATCGTGAAATTCACGAGCTCCGAGGGCGAAACGCAGGTCTTCACCATCGGCGTGCAGGCCGGCAACGATGACGAGGGCTACGTCCTTTACTCCTCCGACATCAACAGCCTCCAGCTGTCCGAAGTAACGGACGAAGGCGTGACCAACGAACTCAGCGAGCAGGACA
>JAFSWV010000185.1 GCA_017444325.1 bacterium
GCTACGCCGCCGCCCGGGACGATGCCTTCTTCCACGGCCGCCCTGGTCGCATGCAGAGCGTCTTCCACTCTGGCTTTCTTCTCTTTCATCTCAGTCTCGGTAGCCGCGCCGACTTTGATGACGGCGACGCCGCCAGAGAGCTTGGCCAAACGTTCCTGGAGTTTCTCTTTGTCGTAGTCAGAGGTGGACTTGTCGATCTCGATACGGATCTGCTCAACTCTGGCTTTGATATCGGCGCTCTTGCCTTTGCCTTCTATTATCGTGGTGTTGTCCTTGTCGATCACGATGCGGCCGGCCTGGCCGAGGGATTCGAGTTCCAGATTCTCAAGCTTCAGACCAAGATCCTCACTAACGAAGGTGCCGCCGGTCAGAGCCGCGATGTCGGCCATCATGGCTTTCCTGCGATCGCCGAAGCCCGGGGCCTTGACGGCGCAGCAAGTGAAGGTGCCGCGCAGTTTGTTCAAGGTCAAAGTGGCCAGAGCTTCGCCTTCGATGTCCTCAGCGATGACCAGGAAGGGCTTGCCGGTCTGGACGATCTTCTGCAAAATGGGCAGCAGGTCGTTCATGGCGCTGATCTTCTTTTCATATATGAGAACGTAGGGGTTCTCCAGCACGCACTCCATTTCATCAGGATTGGTGATGAAATACGGGGAGAGGTAGCCTTTGTCGAACTGCATGCCTTCCACGACATCCAGGGTGGTTTCGATGCCTTTGGCTTCCTCGACGGTGATGGTGCCGTCTTTGCCGACTTTCTGCATAGCGTCAGCGATGGTCTTGCCGATCTCGCCGTCGCCGTTGGCGGAAATGGTCGCGACCTGCTGGATCTCTTTCTCTTTGTCAACGGGCTTGGAGAAAGTTCTCAGTTCGTCGACGATGGCGGAGACCGCCTTGTCGATGCCGCGCTTGACGCTGATGGCGTTGGCGCCGGCGGCCACGTACGTCAGGCCTTTCTTGTAGATAGCCTCGGCCAGAACGGTCGCGGTGGTGGTGCCGTCGCCGGCCACGTCGCTGGTCTTACTGGCGACTTCTCTTACCATCTGCGCGCCCATGTTCTCGAACTTGTCTTCCAGCTCGATCTCTTTGGCGACGGAGACGCCGTCTTTGGTTATGGTCGGGGAACCGAATTTCTTGTCAAGGATGACATTGCGGCCTTTGGGGCCCAGGGTGATCTTGACGGCCTTGCTTAAGGTCTCGACGCCTTTCAATATGGAACGACGGGCGTTCTCGTCAAACTGCAGTTGCTTTGCCATAATATTTTCTCCTTAAATTTTCAAAAGTTAGTCGATGACGGCGATGACGTCTTCCTCGCGAAGGATGATGTACTTCTCATCATTGTAGGTGATCTCGGTTCCGCCGTATTTGGTGATCAAAACGTTGTCGCCAACCTTGACTTCCAAGGGGACGCGCTTGCCGTCTTCCACTTTGCCGGGACCCACGGCGATCACTTTCGCTTCCTGGGGTTTTTCCTTGGCGGATTCAGGGATGAAGATGCCGCCTTTCTGGGAAAGGGATTCCACACGCTGGACCAGAATGTGATCAGAGAGAGGTTTGATCTTTTTCATAATAAGTCTCCTTATTTTTTTATTTATTTTTGATTAATTATTTCACTTCCTCGAAGTCGGCGTCCACAACGTCTTCGCCGTCCTTTTTAGAGCCGGCCGCTTCAGCGTTTCCGGCCGGTTCGGCCTCGGGCTGAGCGCTGCTCTGGCTCTCCCTGTACATGGCTTCGGCCAGCTTGTGGCTCGCCTGCTGCAGAGCTTCCATCTTGGCTTTGATGGCTTCGGCGTCCTCGCCGTCCTTGACAGCCTTCAGTTCCTCGACCGCTTTTTCGATAGCTTCCTTGGAGGCGCTATCGATCTTGTCTCCGTTCTCTTTCAGGGTCTTTTCAGTCTGATAGACGAAGTTGTCGGCCTGGTTCTTCAGATCTATGAGTTCGCGGCGCTTCTTGTCTTCGTTGGCGTTCGCTTCCGCGTCTTTGACCATGCGGTCGATCTCGGCGTCGGACAAGCCGCTGGACACAGCGATCTTGATCTTCTGTTCCTTGCCGGTGCCTTTGTCCTTAGCGGAGACGTGCACGATGCCGTTGGCGTCGATGTCGAAAGTCACTTCGATCTGCGGGACGCCTCTTGGCGCCGGCGGGATGCCGACCAGGTCGAACTGGCCGAGCACGCGGTTGTCGGCGGCCATTTCACGCTCGCCCTGCAGAACCTTTATACTGACAGCGGGCTGATCGTCAGCCGCGGTCGAGAAGATCTGGCTCTTCTTGCAAGGTATGGTGGTGTTCCTTTCTATAAGTCTCGTCATCACGCCGCCCAGAGTCTCGATGCCAAGGGACAGCGGAGTGACGTCCAGAAGCAGAACGTCCTTGACGTCGCCGGCCAAGACAGCGCCCTGAATGGCGGCGCCGGTAGCCACGACTTCGTCGGGGTTAACGCCTTTGTGCGGCTCTTTGCCGAAGATGGCTTTGACCTTCTCCTGGACAGCCGGCATACGGGTCATGCCGCCCACCAGGATCACTTCGTCGATGTCAGAAGCAGAGACGCCAGCGTCTTTCAGGGCGTTCCTGCAGGGGCCTTCCGTCCTGTTGATGAGCTCAGAACAGAGCTGTTCAAGTTTCGCTCTGGTAAGCGTCATCTGCAGGTGCTTCGGGCCGTCGGCGCCGGCCGTGATGAAGGGCAGGCTGATGTCGGTGCTCATGGAAGAGCTCAGTTCGCATTTGGCTTTCTCAGCGGCTTCTTTCAAGCGCTGCAGAGCCATCTTGTCGCTCCTCAGTTCGATGCCGTTCTCTTTCTTGAATTCAGAAGCAATGTAGTCGATGATGACCTGGTCGAAGTTGTCGCCGCCCAGGTGCGTGTCGCCGTTCGTGGACTTCACTTCGAAGACGCCGTCGCTGATTTCAAGAATGGAGATATCGAAAGTGCCGCCGCCCAAGTCATAGACAGCGATCTTTTCTTCTTTCTTATCTTTGCCAAGGCCGTAGGCCAGACTGGCGGCCGTCGGCTCGTTGATGATACGTAAGACTTCCAAACCCGCGATCTTGCCGGCGTCTTTGGTCGCCTGGCGCTGAGCGTCGTTGAAGTAAGCCGGAACCGTGATGACGGCCTGCGTCACTTCCTCGCCCAGATAATCTTCCGCGGTCTGTTTCATCTTCTGCAGAATGACAGCGGAGATCTCGGGAGGAGTGTATTCCTTGCCCTGAAGCTTGACGGCCACGCCGCCGTTGTGATCGACGACATGGTAAGAGACCTGCTTTTCGTCAGCGGTCACTTCGTTGTACTTGCGGCCCATGAAACGCTTGATGGAGAAGACCGTGTTTTCCGGATTGGTAACGGCCTGACGTTTGGCCACCGTGCCCACGAGACGGTTGCCGTCTTTGTCGTAAGCGACGATAGAAGGAGTCGTGCGTCCGCCTTCGCTGTTAGCGATCACTTTGGGCTCATTGCCTTCCATGACGCAGACGCAGGAGTTGGTGGTGCCAAGGTCGATGCCGATGATTTTGTTTTTGCTCATATTTACCTCTCTTTGTTTGTTTACTATTTTATAACGCGTAAATTAATAAAGCAATTACCGTGCCAAAATTAAAGCACGCTTTAAGAGAGGTTTAATCAAAAGCCCTTAAGGGCTAAATGTGACATTTCGGCGCAAAACCGAAAGAAGGGTGAAATAATGTCACTTTTTGGAGCTTTTCTTAAGGCAGAGATCCGCGAGCGCTTCCCTAACCCTGAGGTAGTCTTCCGGCAGAGGCGCGGTGACGCAAACAGGCTCCCCGGTCACGGGGTGGTCGAGCTCTAATCTGTAGGCGTGCAGCATCTGGCGCTCCGCGTGGCAAAGCTTAGTCAGTTTGGCGGCGCTGCGGCCGTAGGTGGCGTCCCCTATCACGGGATGCCCGATATGCGCCAACTGCACCCTGATCTGGTGCGTGCGCCCGGTCTCGATGATAAGGCTGAGTTCCGAGGCGGTCGTCGCGAAAGCCTGGACGACTTTTCCGTTCGTGATGGCAACTCTTCCCTTCTCAGGATTCTGTACGACCGCCATCTTCTTGCGGTCGGCGTTGCTGCGGGCCAGGTAATCAATGAGCTCGAAGGGGCTTCTCTGCGGCAGACCCAAGACCAGCGCGCGGTATTCTTTGGTGAAGCTCCTTTCCGAAAACATTTCCAGCATTTTCAGCCTTACTGCTTCGCTCTTGGCGACCATGATGAGGCCCGATGTATCCTTGTCGAGACGATGAACGATGCCTGGCCGTTCCGGATCGCCCACGGAAGTGAGGAAAGGATAGCGGTGGATGAGCTGCTGCACGAGCGTCACCTCTTTTTCCGTCCCTGCTCCGGGATGCACCGTCAAGCCCGCCGGCTTATTAACGATAAGAAGATGCTCGTCTTCATAGGCTATATCAAGGTCGCCCTCCGCGGGCTTCAGTTCGCTCTTGGTTTCCAGCGGCTCGAAGAAAGCGATCGTTTCGCCGCCCGAAAGTTTGAAAGCCGGACGGACTTTCTCGCCGTCCACGGTCAGGCAGCCGTCTTTTATGAGCGCCGTTATGCGGGCGCGCGAAATGGTCTTCAAGGCGTCGGAAAGGAAAACATCGACTCTGACGCTTCCCTTTTCGCCGTCGTAGGTGAACTTGTGCTTAGTTCCCTTCATCGCTTAAATTATTTTTTGAAGATAACGTCGTGGATCTTATCGACGACGTCCTCGATGCCGATGCCGTCTTTGGCGGAGATGGGAATGACTTCCAAACCTTTGTATTTGCGCTTGAACTTCGCGAGGTTGGATTTAGCGTCGGGCAAATCCATTTTGTTCGCGATCACGATCTTTTCGCGGGCCGCCAGTTCTTCGTCGTAACTAGCCAGTTCGTTAAGAAGCACCGCGTAGTCGTTCCTGGGATCGCGCTGGTCCATCGCGCCCATGTCGATTATTATAAGGAGCGCGCGGCATCTTTCAACGTGCTTTAGGAACGCGTGCCCCAGACCGACGTTGCGGTGCGCGCCTTCGATAAGCCCAGGAATGTCCGCGATGACAGCCTTGCTGTAATCCTTGAAGTCAAGGATGCCGAGCACGGGCGCCAGCGTTGTGAAAGGATAGCTGGCGATCCTGGAATGCACTTTCGTGGCGGCGGAAATGAAAGTCGATTTGCCGGCGTTGGGATAGCCTACGAGGGCTATATCCGCCATCACTTTCAGTTCCAGCAATAGCGTGCGGCTCTCCCCTTCCGTTCCCAGAGTCACGCGGCGGGGCGCCTGGTTCGTACTGCTCTTGAAGCGCGAATTGCCAAGTCCTCCCACGCCGCCTTTGGCGACCACGATCTCCTGTCCTTCTTCCGTAAGGTCGGCAAGCAGAACTTCGCTCTCGTCGTCGAAGACCATAGTGCCCAAGGGCACTCTTAAGATCACGTCTTCGCCGTTTTTGCCGTGCTTCTGGTTGCTGGAACCATGCTCGCCTCTGCCGGCCTTGTACTGGGGCTGGTAGATGTAGTCGCAGAGCGTCGCCAGATTCCTGTCGGCGCGCATGATGACGTTGCCGCCATCGCCGCCGTCGCCGCCGTCCGGGCCGCCCTTAGGATTGTGCTTGGCCCTGAAGAAGCTGCAGCAGCCTCTTCCGCCGTCGCCGGCCGTCACTTGTATTTTCGCTTTATCGACAAACATAATTTTTTACTTTTCAGCAGACCAGGTTGGTGTTTTTTTAAGGACTCTTACTTTCTCCTGGACGACCAGGGCCCGGCGCAGTTCCTTGGATAGATCTTCAAGATCTTTCTTGTTGAAGATCCTTTTGTAAGCGTCCATGTTGACGCTCAAAAAAGAGCTGCCCGCTTTCTTTTCACAGAAGGCGCAGTATTTCTTGTACTCGGCTTCCACTTTGTCGTCGCTCAAGTTTTCGCCCGCAACAATGCTCTTTTGCAGTTCGTCAAGGTTCAGGCCTGAGCCTCCGTAGGTCTGGAGCTCTTTTATTATCTCCCTTAGAACTTCGTAGATGTGATGCGTCCTCAGGACGTTTATTCCCTTCCAGCCGGCCGAGAGCCACGAGAGCGTCGCGAAAGCGTAGCGATCTTTGTCAAGCTCTATGCTGATCGTAAAGGAGCGGTAGTAGTCCATAGTCGTTTCCATCCAGCCGGCGCCGGGAAGCGTAAGCCCTTTCTCCGTGGAATAGAAATAGAGGCCGGGATAAGCGGAATCAATAAGCGCGCCTTTCTGGCTGACGCTGGAAGGAGTTTCCATCAAAGTCCCGGTCAGCATGACGCGGCGCCCCTTAACGTTTCCCTGGACGTATATCCTCGTGTTGGTGTAGCAGTAGTAGGCTCCGGAGACCTCGTTGGGCGCGATAATGTCATAGTTCAAGGAAAAATCTCTTGTCAAAACGCCATCCGGTGCGGAGAACATTTTTTCCGCAATTGTTTTGCTTTTATTCGAAAGCTCTTTGGAGAAACGCAGCGTCGAATAGACAGCATGATCCGGAAGCATCGGCGAGCAGAAAAGTTTTCTTTCTTCAAAAGTATTGGTCAGAACGCCTATCGCCATGGCGCCAAAAACGCCGTTCGAGCAGGGCAGCTCCCAAGCCACGCCGGTATAAGCGTTGCTCATGACAAAATCAACGAAAGGCTCCAGTTCCGAGCAGGAGATGTTCTTGTCAAGGTTCGTCGCCTCCTTGGCCAGCACGTCAAGAGGTGAAAGGGCCTCCCTGGGCGCAGGATAATATTTCAGTCCGGAGAGGCCTATGGTCAGGGCGCTGATGACTTTCTCGCCAGCCGCGCTCTGCACGGAATCCAGACCGAAGAGAGCGCAGGCGTCCGCTGCCCACATAATAAGGGCGAAAGACACGCAAACGATAATACTTTTCATCTTCATGCTTATGATTTTATCAAAAAGCCGGCGTGTTTCAATTTGAGGCTTCTTTTTCGCATGGAGTTAATACCTATATTTAGATAGAATGATAATTGAAAATCAATATTGGAACTTATTTTTATGTTTAGGCTCTTCCTTCTTATTTCTGTTTCGCTCGCAGTCCTCTCCGCCCGCGGAGAGGATGGCACTCCCTATTTCGGCAACGCCAAGGACATCGGCTGGGGGTATGGAATAGAGGAAGGACATGAGGCTTGGGACTTGGGTGTCGTCTATCTGGAAAGGAGCCCCCGCTATCCCAATCAAATGCGCAGCATAGGCAGCTCCAACCGCCCCAAGCCAGGCGACGATGTGACCTGGACCGCCCACATCTACAAAAACGGCGGAACGCTTCCCGACCTCGGCGGCTTCACAGTCCGCTGGATCATGAACACGAAAACTTGCGCCGAAACGAAAATAGAAGTTGACAAGCAGGAAAAAGATTTCTACTCCTCCAGTTTCAAATGGACTGTTCCCTGCGATTATCGCTATGATTTCACAAAGCCCCTCACAAACACTTTGACGGCGGTCATCGTCCCTCCCGCCGGCCTAACTGACCGCAACCCTTCCAACGACTTTCTGCGCGTTTATATGGACGCGCTGCCCATAACCGTTCCCGTCTATACGGAAACTTTCGAACGCTACACCGATCCTACAAAGCTCTCCTTCTTCGACCGCATGAACGACTGCTTTGAGTGGACCAACAAACGCTTTGAAGCGGCCAAGTATCCCATGTCCCCCTACGGCATCATAGACAGACTGAGAATAGACAAGCTTTACTTCGTGAACAAGGAATTCCTGGAAACGCGCTTCACGGGAGACCCTGACGCGGCCACGACAGTCATCTTCAACGAGCAGGGGCCGCTGGGCAACTACCGCGGATTCGACTGGTACTGGATCGGACAGAATTTCTGGTGGAACGGACACGGGATCTTTTCCGAAAGAGGCTACGGCGCCTTCTGCCACGAGTTCGGTCACTCCCTGCAAGTCCCCGACACTTACATCTTCAACATCCGCCCGGAACTGAACGACGTGACCGGCGAGGAGATCCCCTGCGCCTGGATGGACACTCCCGGAAAGCGCTGCATGATGCGGGACAGCTACACTCGCTATTCCCACTTCTCCGAGCTTTCGGCCTACGAAGCCAACCGCCAGGCCGGCGTAATCAGGAAGCAGCCCTCCGAGGAAGCCTATTCCTACGGGCGCGAATACAAAGGATGGTTCATAAGCGACCTGCCGAAAAAACTGCGCTTCAAGCTTTATTCGCAAAACGGACGGGAACTCTTGGGAGCAAAAGTCAGGATCTACCGCTGCGCGGACCGGGGATATTTCATCGGCGTGACCAACATAGTCATGAAGGAATTAGCTTACCCGGAAGGCGGGATCTGCTTCGATCCCAAGTTCCAGGCTGAAAGAGGCAAGCACGGCGTCAACACCTTCTTCATAACCGTGGGCGAAGGCGAAGGCAGAAAGTCTCTGGTCCTTGACCAGCTGCGCTTCAACTACCGCTACGCAAAAGGCGAAACTTATCTGCAGTCTTTCTCTTTCACCAACGATTACCGCGAAACGAAATTAACTGATCTTAGCTGCAAAATCAATAACGATACGGCGGTCTGGAAGATCACCCTGAGCGACACATACGGCGCCTCCATGAGGATCTCCCCCACCGTTTCCGGTCTGAAGAAAAAAAGTTTCAGTCCGTTTTGCCCCAATTTCCTGCATAACATCAAGGCGGACGAAAAAGTAATAAGCTTCTACTTTCAGGCCCGCTCCAAAGACTGCGTCCCCACGCCGATCTACGAATTCAATTGTAATGTTGAGAATATAAAAGCAACTTTTAAGGAAATAGAATGATGAAAAGAAGTCCGCTTCTCGTAATTTTTGCGCTTGTCTTGAGTTTCCAAGCCCTGGCCGCCTGGGACCTGGGCATCGCCTGGATCGAACGTACTGAGAAGTACCCCAACCCCAAGGACGCCGACAACGTCTTCAACCGTCCCGAACCGGGCGACACCGTTCACTGGACCGCCAACATCTATTCCAACAGCGAGGACGCTTCCGGCGACGTCACCGCTTACCTCAAATGGTACGTCAACACTAAACTGGAAGCCGTGCATACCCAGACCTTCTCCAAGGCCGTGGGCATCTATACCGACCGCTACACCTGGACCGTTCCTGAGAACTACACCTACGACTTCACCAGACCGCTTACCAACAAGCTCTCTGTCGTCATGAGCTATCCTGGCTCCACCAGGGACAACAACACAAAAAACAACTCCCGCGAGATCTTCCTTGACGCCATGACCTTCAACGTGAAGGTCTACACCAACACCTTCTGGAAATACACCGTCAAAGGCAATTCGCCAAAATCCTTCTATGACAACCTGGAGGACACAATCCAGTTCATGAACGGCCGCTACTCCGCCATGTCTTATCCTCTGGCACCCTACGGCATCATAGACCGCTACAGAGTCGATCATGTTGAAATGATGAACGTAGCTAAGGATCCCACCCGCTTCCAGGGCAATGAGAACTACTACACCACGATCTCTTACAGCGAAGGCGACAACTACGGCGGATACCTGGGCAACCCCTACGACTGGATCGGGCAAACTTTCCTCTGGAACGGCAACGGCGTCTTCTCCACCATGGGGCACGGCGCTCTTTGCCATGAGACCGGCCACTCCTTCGGCTACCCTGACACTTACCGCTTCAACATGCCGGCCGACAACAACAAAGTTTTCGGTGAAGCCTACACCTGCAACTGGGCCGACCCCAAGGGCAAGGAAGACATCATGCGCTACTGCTACAACGGCACAAAAGACATATTCACGGAACTGGAGTGCGCGACCATCAACTTGAAAGCCGGCTCCCAGCGCCGCTATCCCCCGGAAATGCACAACGGCGTGAAGGGCTGGATGTTCGCCTGCCTGCCCACCAACATCTGCATTAAAATTTACGGCGAGAATAATCACGAACTCAATTCTGCTGAAGTTTTGGTCTACCGCGGGACCGGCAGCGCCTACGAACTGGCATTCGGCAACACCAATCCCAGCTACACCCTCACTTACGATCGCGGCGCCAAATTCACTCCCAATTACAGCTACGACAACAACAACCTTTACTACAACAGCTTCATCTTCAAACTCCCTGGCGACGACAAATCAAATTACAAGATCATTGACAGCCTGAGGCTGAATTACGAATATCTGAAAGGACACGCGGACGTTTGCGTCTTCTCTTTCACGAACGCGAACTACAAGGTGACGGAGCCTTCTTCCATCGTTATAGGCGACGGCAGCGACACCACTTTTTCTCTGAAGAACGAACTGCATTTAAGCTATCCTGAAAACACCGCCAAGATCCGCTGGGCCTATTCCGAAGCCGGCTTAAACAACGCTGAATGGCAGGACATCTCCGAGACGATGGAGATGGTCTTTGACAGAAATGGAAAGCTGAACATCTATTTCCAGACGCTTTCAGATGACTGTGTCCTATCCGACGTTTACGTAAGGGAAATTACCGTCACCACCAACTGGGACTTCGGATTGGCCTGGCTCGAGCGCACGCCCAAATACGGCATCGGCAAATACGACATCGGCAGCACCTACCGTCCCGAGCCCGGCGACAATCTCACCTGGACCGCCAACATCTATTGCAATACTTCGCTAACAAACGATCCCATCGACGTCGTCGTTGACTGGTACGTCAACACGAAAAGAGAAGCCTCCCACACCAACAGCTTCAGGATCATCAGGGATCTCTATCAGGACGAATTCAAGTGGACCATGCCGGACACCTACGTCTATGACTTCACAAAGCCGCTTACGAACATCATCCGGGCCGTCATAAGCTATCCGGAAGGTTACTTCGACCACAACGTCAGCAACAACGTTCTGGACGTCTATATGGACGCCCTCTCTTTCGGCGTGACTGTCGTGGACGAAACTTTTGAGAAGTACACCACTTCCTCCAGAAAGTCCTTCTACGACTACATGAACGACACGATCAATTACATGAACGCCCAGTACGCCAGGGCGAAATCTGTCCTGGCGCCCTACGGCATCATCGACCGCTACAGAGTCGGATATCTGAAGCGCCAAGCCAGCCAATACACTAACATCAATCCTCCCGACAGCACCAACTGCACGACGCAGCTCTTCTTCAACGAGGGAGGCTCCATGGGCGCTTTCTACAACGCCCCCTACTACTGGATCGGCCAGACCTTCGCCTCCGGCATTTTCGACATGTCCGGGCACGGCGCGCTCTGCCACGAATCCGGCCACTCCCTGCAGCTGCCCGACACCTACCGCTTCGACCTTTCGGAGGAGAACAACAAGGTCAACGGAAAATCCTGGGGCTGCAAATGGATGGATCCGGAGGGAATGCAGGACATCATGCGCTTCTGCTACGACGGCTGGGGCGACATCTTCTGCGGCGTAGGGCCTGCCGCCGCCAACCTTCAGGCCGGCGTTTACCGCCGCTCGCCCCCCGAGATCTATTCCAACGAATTCTGCTATTCCGTCGGCTGGATGTTCCAGTATCTTCCCACCTCCATCGTCGTGAGAGTCCACCATACGGACGGCCGCGAACTCGACCAGCTCCCCATCCAGATCTACCGCGGCGGCGGAGAAGGCTACTACATGCAGTTCCCCAACTCCCACTACGAATGGCGGAAGATCTACAATAAAGGCGGCATCCGCTTTGAGCCCCAGTGCCGCTACGACAACAGCAAGATCTTCGAAAACTGCTTCATGCTGAGCATGCGCTGCACCGGCACGCCCTTCGATATCCTGGACGTTCTGCGCCTCAACCATCTCTGCATGCTGCAAGATAGCACCAACACGGTAGTCTTCTCTTACACAAACGATTTCAAGACCGCGGAAATCACCAGCCTGAAGCTCAATGACGGCGCAACTGAAACATTGTCAAGAGACATTACCTTAACTCTCAGCACCGACAACGCCACGAGGAAAGCGAGATGGGCCTATTCCGAGGAAGAACTTGAAAACACTGAGTGGGAAGACAGTTTCACCACCAAAGCCATCACGCTCCCGGAAGAAGAAAGCAAATATACGATCTACGCCCAAGTTCTCTCAAGGGACTTCGTCCCCTCTTACGTAAAGAGCGCCGAAATAACCCTCGTCCCTGAACCGACAGCGCTGTTTCTTCTGGCGCTTCTGGCTTTGCTTAGGAAGCGCTAATTGAAGCGTTGGCGGATATCGGAAAGTGATGGAAGATTGCCGGTGAAGGCATGGGAAATGCTGTCAACGATACCAGCAAGATAAGCCTTAAGAAAAGAGCCTGGCGCACGGTACCTGAGCATATTGAAGAGATAATAGAGATGGTACAGCGGCTGCCAGAAAAGCATGAAGACGAGGAACTGGAATAGCATTCCGTAGCGTTTGATAAGTACGGCGCGGTTGCGGGCAAAGATGTAAGTCTGTAAGGGATTGGTGAGGCCAAGCCTTCTGGCGTCCGATCTTTTCACTTCCTGCATGTGGTCGGTCACGGCGGAGAGAAGGAATTCCGCGCGGTAGCCAAGTTTCGCCATGCGGCGGCAGTAGTCCTCGTCCGCCATGGTTGAGAAGAGCCGGTCGTCCATTAAGCCTGTCGCTTGGGCGGCTTCTTTTTTGATGAGCGTGGCGTTGGGGACTCTGTATGTCGGGTATGTTTCCTGCTCCTTGGGGAAATTCTTATCTCTCAAGATATTCCTTCCGCTCCAAAGCGAGGTCTCTCCCCCGCAGAAACAGACGGTTTTTGGATCGTCGTAGCCGTTCATAAAGAGAGGAAGAACTATGCCGAGTTTCTGGTCGGAGAAAAGTTTTTTCAGTAGTTTCTCAAGCATGTCGGGAGCGACGATGTTGTCGTCGTCGAGAAGCAGCAAGGAATCGGTCGTGAAAGATGAGAGCGCCTGGTTGTGGCAGTAGGAAAGGCCGAAATTTTCTTTGTTCTCAAAAACTTTGACCTGCGGGAATTCACATTTGAGCATCTCCGCCGTACCGTCCGTAGAAGCGTTGTCGTAGACCCTGATTTCGTCGGGAAGGAGCGTGCCGTTTATAAGGGAGGAGAGGCAGCTTTTCAAAAGCTCCTTCCTGTTGTGGGTTATGACGGCAACGGTGACGGTAGGCATATCAGGGGATCTCCACGTAATGGATGTCAGCTCTGTTCCTTAAGAAGAGCAGCCACTTGTCGCGGTTCTCATCCAGGACCTGCTTTATGAGATATTCCATCAACACTACACGCGATTCCTCAAAGGAATTGGTGTAGGCGGGCGCTTTTCTTGTCACGTAAAGAAGATGCGCGCCAAGCGGCGAGACCACGACGGCGCTCGTATTGGAAATTGCCAATGCGAAAGCAGCGTCGTGGATAACTTTGGGAACCGAGTTGGTGTCCCCTTTCCTCAGTTCTCCCACCATGCCGTCATGTTGGGAGGAACGGCATTCGGAATAGTCCCTGGCCGCCTTGGCGAAAGTTATGTACTTGTGGTCTATCTGGTCTTTGATGTAATTCAGGTATTCGTCGGCGTAAACTTCCCTGGAACCGTCCGGCAGAAACCTCTTGTCGAGGGAGATTTGGATATGCGAGAGCCAGAGGCGCTCGGGAAGGATCATATGATCTTTCAAAAGCTCATAGGTCTCCTTCAGCTGCTCCTCGGTAGGAGGAGTAAGGTGCATGTCCCTTGTGAAGACCTTCAAGGCTTCAAGATCGTCTTTAACGTCCTTCTCAAGTTCCTCTAAGGTCACGTATCCCCTTTCCTGGAGGTAATTGATAAATTGGTCGGAACCGCCCAGGTCGTCGATCATTTTTGAGATGTGCGCATTGATCTCCTCGTCGCTTATGGTGACGGGAGACTCCTTGATCCTCTGCTTGACCAGCTCCTCGTTGATCATCTGCTCGAGCTTCTGGGTGCGCATCTTTTTAAGAAGCTCATATGTCACGGGAGGATTGTGCTTCTCGTATTCCTCGCCCCAGTTGGAAATGTAGAGTTCCAGCGTCTCAGACATCAAGGGAACGCCGTTGACGGTCGCAA
>JAFSWV010000186.1 GCA_017444325.1 bacterium
AGAAGGACTGGGCCTTCCCTGTCATCGACAGCTGGAAAGAGGAGAACGAGCCGGTGGAGACCGCCATGATCAAGCAGGACTGGATGACCATCCGGCAGACCATGTGGAATTACGTTGGCTTGGTGAGGAGCCCAAAGCGGCTGCACCGCGCCAAACTGATCTTAAGGGAACTGCAGAACGAAACGGAAACGTTCTACAGGCGGGCAGCTCTGACGGATACGATCATAGGCTTGCGCAACGGCCTTCAGGCCGCCATGATCGTTCTCTACTCCGCTATTCTGAACCACAAGAGCAGCGGCTGCCACTACATCGAAAACGATTAACCAACCAAACATTGGATAAACATTATGCACTACCAGATCGCGCCTCACGGCAATGAATTGATAAATCGCGTCCTTACGGGGGCGCGGCGGGATTTTTGGCAGGAAAAAGCGGAATCACTTCCGAGCATAACGCTTGACAAACGCAAAGTCTACGACGTGATGATGATCGCGGACGGCGCCTACAGCCCCTTAGAGGGCTTCATGGGGTCTGAAGACTACACCAGCGTCCTCAACAAGATGCGCCTGCCCAACGGCCTGCCCTGGCCCATCCCCATTGTCCTGGGCGTTCATCCCGACAGAGCCGACGAGTTCGACGTTTTCGGACACATCGCGCTGAAAGACAAGACCGGCCAGACTTTGGCCATTCTCCATCTGACGGAGAAATTCAAAGTCAACAAGGATCTCGAACTGGCGAAGATCTACCGCACGACCAACCCGGAGCACCCGAGCGTCAAGTATCTTCTGGAAGAGAGAGGCGACGTGCTCCTGGCCGGGCCCATCGACGTCATCAACCGTCCCGCCGAGGATGTCCTCGACACGCACCTGATGACGCCGGCCCAGACGAGAAGGATCTTCAAGGAGCGCGGCTGGAGCCGCATCGTCGGCTTCCAAACGCACAACCCCATTCTGAGAAGCCACGAGTACATGATCAAGACGGCCCTGGAACTCTGCGACGGCCTCTTCTTGCATCCTCTGAGAACGACGCCGCATGAAAACGCGGTGCCGGCCGACATCAGGATGAAGTGCTATGAGACTTTCATCGAGAACTACCTGCCCGAGGAAAGAGTGCAGCTGGCGGTCTTCCCGACCACCCAGCGCTTTGCGGGCCCGAGGGAAACGATATTGCACGCCATCGTTCACAAGAACTACGGCTGCTCGCATTTCATCGTCGGCTACGATCACGCCGGCTGGAAAGATTATTACAACGACATCGACACGACCAGGATCTTCAGGTTTTTCGGCCCGATGGAGCTCGGCATCCAGCCGATGTTCTTTGACAAGGTCGTTTACTGCAAGAAATGCGGCGCAATGGTCACGGCCAAGACCTGCCCGCATTCCAGCGGAGACTACGTCAGCCTGACCTGCACGGAAGTGAGGGAAATGCGGCAGAAAGGCATGCCGGTCCCCGAGGAATTCATCCGTCCCGAGATCGCGGAACTGTTGCAGATAAAATAAATGCCAAAAGTCTACACTCATGCGCTTGGTTGCAAAATAAGTTATTGCGACAACTTGGAGGCGGAAACACTTCTTTGCGCCAGAGGGTGGACTTTGACGAAAAACGCGAAGGAAGCTGACCTTTTTCTTCTGACGGCCTGTACGGTGACAAGTAAGGCGGACGCCGACCTTAGAAAACTGGCGAGGCAGCTGAAAAAGCAGAATCCGAGCGCTGATCTTTGGATCTACGGCTGCTGGGCCAACGTGGCGGAAAAGCACGAGCCCTTCCCCGAACCGGGCAGGATCATAAAGGGCAAAAGCGCGCTTATGGAAGCGATAGAGTCGCTGCCGCGTGATCTTCCCACGGAAGTCCGCCTGGAAAGGAACAGGCTTTTCGTCAAGGTCCAGGACGGCTGCGACAGGTTCTGCGCCTACTGCATCGTCCCCTTCGCCAGAGGCGTTCCCAAGAGCATGCCCTACTCCGAGATCCTCTCCCGCGTGAAAAAAGCGCGCGAAGAGGACATCAAGGAATGCGTGCTCTCCGGGATCCACATCGCCTCCTGGAAAGAGGACGGCAAGGACATCGCCGACCTTTGCGCCGCGCTGCTCTCTGACACCGATCTCCCGAGGCTGAGGGTAAGCTCTCTCGACGTGACGGGCGCTTCGGAAAAGCTGAGAAAGCTCATGATCGAGGAGCCGAGGCTCATGCCGCACCTGCACATTCCTCTGCAGTCCGGCAGCGACCGCGTTCTCAAACTCATGAACCGCCCGCTTTCGAGAGCGCAGCTTATGGAGTCCATGCAGTCTTTTCTCGAAAAAGTTCCCAGGATGATGCTCTCGACGGACATCATCGTAGGCTTCCCCGGGGAAACGGAGGAGGACTTCCAGGAGACTTTGTCGTTTGTGGACAAGATCTCCTTCGGCAAGGTCCACTACTTCCCCTATTCGCCCAGGCCGGGAACGGCGGCGGCCAAAAGGGTAAAGGACTTCGTGCCGGAAAACGTGAAGAAGGAACGCGAGGAAAGGCTGAGAAAGGCGGCCGAGGAAGCGGCGCGGATCTGCCGCGCGCCATTCCAAGGCCAGACCTTCAAGGTCCTGACGGAGAACAGGACCAAGGACGGCATTCTGGGCTTCACGGAAAACTACCTGAGAGTCTGCACTCGAAAGGAACTCGCTGAAAACGAAATATACGAATTGACCATAGACGGAACAGAAACAAAATTCATCGCGCAATAGAATATGTGGAAAAAAACTAAAGATTTTTTCACCAACCTCCTGTACAAAGTGATCTACTTTTTCGGCTGGTGCGGATTCAGACTTCTCTTCTGCGTCGGCCACAGATACAGGATCCACCGCACTGACAGGAAGAAGGCCCTGAAAGGCAGGAAGCAGGGAGTGCTCGTCGTAGCCAACCACGCCAGCTTCCTGGATCCCGGGATCGTCGGCATCATCTTCTTCCACCGCATCTGGTATCTGGCCAGACAGTCGCTTTTCGAGAACAAGTCTTTCGCCTGGCTTATCACCGCGGTGGGCGCGCTGCCCATTTCCAGGGAAAAGCTTGACCTTGCCACGCTGCGCCAGGTCAAAACATACATAGAGCAAGGCCGCGACGTCCTTTTGTTCCCGGAAGGAACGAGAACGGATGACGGCGAACTCCAGCCGGGCCAGGCCGGCGTCGGGTTCTTCGCCGACAAAGTCAAAGCGGACATTCTCCCCGTTTACGTCAAGGGCTCTTTTGAGTCCTGGCCCAAAAGCGGCAAATATCACTTCGCCAAACTCGATTCGATCGTAGGCGACCTTATCCCCTACGCGCACTGGCAGAGGCTGCCTTCCGGCCGCGAACGCTACCAGCTCATTGCCGACGGCATCATGTAAAAATTGGCGGAACTGAAAAAATAGCTGGAAGAGATCAAGAAATGAAAGAGAAAAGCGGCATCATTTTCATGGGAACGCCCCAAATGGCGGCCGACTGCCTCAAAAGGCTGATCAAAGACGGTCGTCCCGTCAAAGCCGTCTTCACTCAGCCGGACCGCCCCGTCGGCAGGAAGCGCGAGATCACGCCGAGTCCTGTGAAAAGAGTCGCTAACGAAAACAAAATCCCCTGCTACACTCCGGAAAGTTTGAAGACCAAGGAAGTGGAAGATCTCTTCAACGAGCTCTCCCCCAAGGTCGCGATCGTCGTAGCCTACGGCAAGATCATTCCCACGAACCTGCTCTCCATCCCGGAAAGCTTCATCAATCTGCATTTCTCGCTCCTTCCCCTCTATCGGGGCGCCGCTCCTGTGCAACGAGCGCTCTATGACGGACAGACCGTAACGGGCGTCTCGATCCAGTACCTGGCGGCCAAATTAGACGCCGGCGACATCATTGCCGAGGCTCCATTCACCATCAACCCCAAAGACACCACAGAGACGCTCTGGGAGCGTTCTGTGGCCATAGGAGCGTCGCTCCTGACCAGAATTGCCGCCAAGCTCCTGGAAGGCCGTCTCCCGGCCACTCCGCAGGACGCCACAAAAGCCACCTACGCCGCCAAGATGAGCCGCGAAGACGGCTTCATTGACTGGACCTGGACCGCCAAGATGATCCACAACCACATCCGTGCCTGCAACCCCTGGCCCGGCGCCGTCACCTGGAGAAAAGGCAAGGAGATCAAGCTCTGGGGCAGCGAATGGCCCGTTCCCGCTCCCGGCCCCCTTGGCAGCCCCGGCGAAATAATAACGACGAAAAAAGAGCTCTTCGTCTGCGCCATAGACGGCTTCATTAAGATAACCGACCTGCAGCCCGCGGGCGGCGCGAGGCGGAAAGCGGAAGCCTTCGTCGCAGGTTTAAGAGGCGAAAAGGCTTTTCTGGAAAACAAACCAGAGGATATCTGATGGCGAAAGTCTCCCCCGCCAGAAATTTGGCGTACTCGGCGCTCTCCTCCTGGCAGAAAGACAAGGACAGCCATTTGGAACAGCACCTGAAAGGCCAGCTGAACTCCAAAGATCTCGATCTCGCCTACACCATCTGCCGCGGCGTCCTGAAAGAAAAGATTTTCCTGCAAAAAACGCTCAGCCGCTATCTCGTAAAGAAAAGCAAAAAACTTCCCTCGGAAGTCGAAACGATCCTTCTCCTCTCCTTCTACCAAAGACTCTTTCTGGAAAAGATCCCCCAGTACGCTATTGTTTCCGACGCGGTGGAACTCTGCAAAGAGAAAAAGCCCGCTTTCTCCAACCTTGTCAACGCGATCTTAAGAAACCTGGACCGTGATCTGGAAGCCGGCTTTAATCCGCAAAAAGAGCCGATGTCTCTTGAAGAGCGCTACTCCCATCCCAAGGAACTCATAGACCTCATAAAAGAGGAAATCAAAGACGAAGCCATAACTGAACAGATCCTCAAATGGGACAACGCCAAACCGAAAACTTTCCTGAGAAATAAAAACGGCAGCCACGAAGAATGCCTTGACGTCAAAGCCGCTGTCAACAGCCCGGAATTCAAGCAAGGCGAAATCTATTTCATGCAGCTCTGGTCGCAATCCGTCGCCAACGCCGCGCCTGTAAAGGACGGAGACAAAGTCCTTGATCTCTGCGCCGCCCCCGGCGGAAAGAGCCTCGCGCTTTTAGACAGAGCTAAAATAAAACTCACCGCCTGCGATTTTTCCGAATCCAGACTTGCGCAGCTAAAGGAAAATTTCGCGCGCATGGGCTACGCAACCGATCCCGGTATCACGATAAAACAGCTTGACGCCCGCGCCGCCAACCAAGAATTCCCGCCGGAATCTTTTGACCTCGTCCTCCTTGACGCCCCCTGCTCCAGTTTAGGGACCATCCAGCGCAACCCCGAGCTCCGCTGGCGTTTCAAAAAAGAACAGCTTGCTGAATACGCCGCGCTGCAAAAAAGCATCCTCCAAGCCGCAAAAACCCTCGTCGCCCCTCGAGGCTATCTCCTTTACGCCGTCTGCTCTTTTGCCAAAGCCGAGCGCGAAGCCACAGGCCTCCTTCGTCAAGACAAAACCTGGACCCTCGTCAAAGAAAAACTTACCTTCCCCGGTGAGCAAGACAGGTTCGACGGCGGCTACTACGCCCTCTTCCAGAAAAAGAGCTAAACTTGTTTCCAGGCGTCTTTTTTTATAAAATATTTCAGAAACTGTTCCCTTATTTTACCATCAAGGAACATCTTATGAAAAAATTTTTGACCTTGCTTCTCATCGCTTCTTCCGTCTGCCTTTTCGCGGAAGATGTCTCCATTAAGCCCGCGGGAGAAGGCACCGAGGAAAGCCCTTATTTGTTTGACCGCTTGGAAAACTTCTTCTGGCTCAGGCAGCAAACCTCCGAAATGGATCCCAACATTCCGGTCTATTGCAAGCAAATAAAAGACATTGACGCCAGCGCCACTCAGCAAGGCGGAGACTACGCATGGTCGGACATAAACTTTTCCCAAAGAAACCTCTTCGTATATGACGGCCAAGAATACACCATCTACGGCCTTGAGCCGAACGATAAAGGCGCCCTTTTCGGCACCGGCTTCATGCAGCTCAAAAACATTCGAATTCAAGGCGCGGAAGGAATCAAGACCTGTGCTTTAGCTAGAGTTTTATATTCAGATAAAAGCAGAAATGGTTGTTTTAAAAATTGTCACATCAAAGGGCTTTTGGAGGGAACGCCAGCATTGGCAGATACAGTTAGTGGCATGTTCATAAAAATCGAAGATTGTGTCGTTGAAGCGGACATAGAAATAAAAAACGAGGAAACATCAAGCGGCGCTTTAATAAACATTATGTACATTAGGGAAAGGACAAACATTATTAGAAAAACTTGCTTTAAGGGAAAAGTAAAAACAAAACCTCTATCGCATGTTTGTGGGGTAACGCTTATTTTGAATCTGGGGTCCGTTTATAGCAGCGCAGAACTAACAATAGAAGATTGCTTCACGGATCTAACCGTGGAATGCGATCCGGATGACAGGCACATGGTCACCGGATTAATAGGCGCTGCGTTTTTGAACCAAGGAACGAATGTGATTTTAAACATCGAGCGTTGCTATACGGCATGTGAGACGAGCGAAAGCATGGATTACGGCGCTGCTTATATTTATCAATTGACAAATACTGTCAATACGTTGAACATAAAGGATTGTTATTACAGAACGGCTCCGCATTTTACGGACGATTACGCCATCGGAAAAACCGATGAGGAAATGAAGCAGCAGGCCACCTTTGAAAACTGGGACTTCGAGAACGTCTGGGATATCGACGAAGGCGAAACCATGCCTTATTTCATATCCGAACTTCCTGAGCCCTGCGGAATGCTTGTGCTGCTTCTTCTGTCTTTGGTTTTAAGAAGAAACAGAAATTAGAACTCGCCGGCGAAGGGGCCAGGGAGGATCTTTCCTTCGCGCTTCTTACCCTCGAAGTCGGTGTCGAAGGTTATGGGCGTGCCGTCGGGGTTCTCGAAGGGCTGGTCGGGCTGGAAGGCTTTGCCTAGGGTCTCCGTGGTGACAAGGCTTACCGGATGGTCCTTGATCAGGTCGTAGAGATTGGTCTTGAGTTTAAACTTGCCGTCCTTCTCTTCCAATTCCACGAAAACTTTGCTTTTGTCGTCGACGATAGCGTCCTGCTCTTTTTTCCAGGGCTTGGCGCCGTTTAAGTAAACGTTTCCTTTGGCCCAGACCGGCAGATAGCGGAAGTGGAATTTTTCCAGGGCGTCCATGTCGGGCGTTTCGTTGTCCATGTCGAAGTTGGCGATCCATTCCTCGTAGGTGGGGAATTCGTCGAAGACCGAGGTGCCCGTTTCGGTCTTGAACTTGTAGTCGTCTTTCTTTATGAAGATGTTGTTGTAGATTCTGTCGTCGCCGTGCAGGATGGTCATGAAGCCCATGACTTCCGTGCGGTGCGGAATGTGGTACGGCGTGTAGCGCTGGCGGAGCTTGCCCTCGACCATTCCGTCGCAGCCAGCGTCGATAGAGGCGATGGGGCCCATGATGAGGTTGTGGACGAGGGCGAAGCCTTCCGTGGCCATCCGGAAGGAAACGTCGGAAAGCAGAATGTTGTTGTCTATGAGCGTAGGGCCGTGGCCGACTTCCACGAAGATGTCCTGGCTGCCCATGCCGCCCTCTAGGTGCTTTGCGAAGGTTGGGCGGTGGTTGTCGTGCAAAAGATTTTGGGTGATCCTGGTGCCCTGGGCTTCCCAGTCTGTCCAGATGCCCATGACGCAGTGATGAATGTGGTTGCGGCGGATTGTGACGTCGATGGCGGCGTGCAGCTTGATGCCCGCCACTTCCGCGCCGCCCAGTTCCATCATGGTGTTGATATGGTGGATGTGGTTGTCCTCTATCAAAGAGAAGACGCCGCCCATGCGGCCTATGATGCCGCCCTGCTCGCAATGGTGGATGTGGTTGCGACGTATGATGTGGGAGCCTATTTTTTCCTTGAGCCAGCCGTGGTACTGGCCGCGGCAGACCGCGTCGCGCTCCATCTGCGTCGGGCTCTTGACGTGCTTATTCGTAAAGAAGTGCTCGTTTTCCGGATCTAGGTATTTGCCGACCGAGATGCCGGCGCACTTGGAGAGACTGATGTCGCAGTCCTCTATGATCCAGCCCTTGGACCAATGCGGCCCTATCATGCCGTCCTGGAAGGCGGCGGGAGGCGCCCAAGTGGTGGCGGCTTTGTCGATCTTGAAGCCGCTGACGGTAATGTAGCTTACGCCGGTCTTGGAGGGGAAGAAGCAGCGGCGGCGGACCGTGATCTCAACTTTTTCCTTGTTGGGGTCCTTATCCTGGAAATTGGCGTAAAAGACCGTTTCGTCTCCCTGCTTTTCGGAGTACCATTGATAAATGGAGGGTTCCGGATCCCAGCTGGTCTCGGACTTTTTTCCTTCCAGGCAGGCTTCGATGCTCCCTGCTTCATAGAGCGCCTGGTCGTTCATGAAGACGCAGCCGGTGTGCTTCGATCTGCCGGCGAAGTACCAGTCGCCGTAAACGTAGGTGGTGTAGGGATCGTAGTCGCCGAAGATAGCGGTTTTGACGCTGGCGGTCCAGACCGTGCCTTTAAAGGGTTTCCAGCCGGTCAGAAGCTCGGCGCCGGTTATTTCCGCGCCCAGCGGTTCGGAACTGCGGTAGGTTATCCTCTGCTCATCCGTCCCGGCGTTCTTGGGATCGACGTATTCGCGGTAAAGGCCGGGAAGGACGATCACTTCATCGCCGGGCTTGGCGACTTGCGCGGCCTCGTTGATCGTTTGAAAGGGTTTTTCAATCGTGCCGTTTCCGGCGGAGCTTGCTTTGGCGTCAACGTAAATGGTCATAAGATCAAGTTATTTGGTTGCGGTTCGGCGTTTCCTGATTAAAGCTAAAAAGAGTTCGTCGGAAAGGCCGTAGTCTTTGTCCCAGGTTAAAAGCAGTCTAACCAGCGCGTTCTCGGAAAGCGCGGCGTTTTCGTCGATGATGTCGGTTATTTCGTTCTGCTCTTCCAGAAGCAGCAGATAAAGCGCAGCGGCTTTTTTCATTTCCGGCCAGAGCAAAGGATCACTTCTGAAAGCCTTCTTCTCTATGAGCAGGGTTTGGTACCAGTGTTCGGTGTTTTTAAAGGCGGAAAAAGCAAAGGAGCGCAATTCGCTGTTCCCTTTGAATTCGTCGATAAGCTTTATGGTAACGGGAAGCTCGCGGCCCAGCTGTGCCAGATAAGCCAGAAGGGTAAGAAGGTTGATTTGGCAGAAAGCCTCGAAGCCGAAGACCAGCGTCAGCTCTTCCGAGATAAGCTTGTCTTTTTTGGGGAGCGCTCCTATGACTTTGTCGGCGTATTCCGCTTCGCTCTCGTTGTGGTAATGGGCGCGGACTTTTACGAAGGCGGGAGAAAAGATCTCGCTATCGCTTGGTCCGGCAATCATCGTTTCCCTCATGGGCGCGCCGTCGGGATAAATATCCTTAAGGGCGTCTCCGGGAATAATGCACAAAGGGGCGGTCATTTCTTGGGCGTGGTGAGCCAGACGTTGTCTATGAGTCTTGTGGTGCCGAAATAGACGGCCAGGGCGACGAGGATCTTCTGGCCTTTTTTGAACGTTTTGACTTCTTCCAGCGTCTCGCGGTCGCAGATGCTGATGTAATCGACTTTGGCCAGAGGAGAAGTCGCGATAATTTTGGCGATGAGCTTTTTCGTTTCCGCGGCGCTCTTGCCGGATGAGACGGCTTCCTTGGCGGCCTTGAGGGACTGGCTGAGGACCAGGGCCTGCTTCTTTTCTTCGGGGCTCAGATATTTGTTGCGGGAGCTTAAGGCCAGGCCGCTCTTTTCCCTGATGAGAGGGCATTCCACGACCTTTATGGGGAAGTCCAGGTCCCTTACCATGCGCTCAAGGATGAGAAGCTGCTGGGCGTCCTTTTTGCCGAAGCAGGCCACTTGCGGCTGGAAGAGATTGAAAAGCTTGGAAACCACGGTGCAGACGCCCTTGAAGTGGCCAATTCTTCTGGCACCGCAAAGGAAGCGGGAAAGGCTCTCCTCGTTGACCCAGGCGGAGCGGTCCCCGCAGTACATGTCCTTGGGCTGGGGCGCGAAGACGGCGTCCACCTTTTCCCTTTCGCAGACCAAAAGGTCGTCCTGGAAGGTCCTGGGATATTTGGCGAAGTCCTCGTTGGGGCCGAACTGGGTGGGGTTGACGAAGACCGAGACGATGACGATGTCGGCTTTGGGGCGGGCCTGACGCATAAGGGAGGCGTGGCCTTCGTGCAAGGCTCCCATGGTTGGGACCAGCGCGATGGTCTTGCCGGCCTTCTGCTGGGCCGTGACGTAGGCTCTCGCGGCTTTCTTTGTGCGCAGAACGACAGGCTTCATTATTTTTGCTCCTTGTCTTTATTCTGATCTTCGGCGGTCTCGGCGTAGTTCATCTGCAGCATGGCGATCTGGTCGTTAAGCAGGTCAGATTCTTCCTTGGAGAGATTGCCCTTGGATTTTTCCCTCAGCATGACGAGGGAATCGATGAAGTAGCTAGCGCCCTGAAGGTCGACTTTCGTTTCCTTGGTCTCGGGGTTGGCGATCTTGCCAAGGTTGACCATGGCCAGCTGGGCGAAATTGAAGATCAGCATCACAAAGAGATGACTGTTGTGATCGTGCTCGTGCGCTTCGTGTTCATGAATATGTTCTTCACTCATAATAACTCCTTAAATGATTGTTTATCCAAAGAATTATACCATTTGCTTTAAGCGCCAAAAAAGCAACACCCACCCCTGCACATTGCGAGGGGTGGGTGTTGTTTTTTGAAGCTTAAGGCTAGAAAATTATTCCAGACCGTATTTTTCCGCGGCGGCTTTGAGAGATTCCTCGGTCACCGGGAAGCGCCAGAGCTGATAGTACTTGATGAGGTTCTGGCCAACCGCTTTGTTCAAAGCGGCGAACTGGAAGTTGACTTTTTCTTCCGGAGTCGCGGGGGCGGGGATGCCTTTGTCCTTGACTTCGCCGATCAGTCTGTACCATTTCTTGATGGGATCCCAGCCGTAAACTCTCACGATCCTCTGGTAGAAGGACTGGAGCTCGTCGCTGTCCAGGGTCTTCCAGGATCTGGTCTGGTCGGCCAGGTATTTTTCGCCGAAGAGGAGGAAGAAACGGTCGCCCAGCTTGGTGATGGGGATGCGCTCGTCTTTGTCTCTGGGAAGGACGTCGGTGCCGCGCCAGCGGATGCTCAGGTATTTCCTGGAGGGCATGTGGTCGAAGGCGTAGAGGACCTTGATGTTGGCCTGGAATTCCGTTGAGTCGTGGTCCCAGCGGAGGTAGTCGGTCAGGTCGCAGTCGAAGTTGTGGCCGACTTCATGCGCCCAGCCCCAGCTCATGAGGCCCTGCTTAAATTCGCTGATGGTGTCGGGGACGTAAAGGCCGGTCAAAGTCACGGGGTTACCGGCGTAGGCCCAGGCGAAGCGGTTGGGGGACTCTTTCATGCCGGTGATCTTGCCGTCGAAGGGCTTGCGGCCGACCAGGTCATAGTAGCATTCGTAGCATTCGTCCATCCACTTCAGCATGTCTCTCTGCCAGAGGCCGCCGTCGAAGCGGGATTTCTGGAAGGAGACGTAGATGTATTTGCCGGTGATGGAGGCCAGGGGCTCCTCAAGGACGGCTCGCTTCGTTTTGAGCTCGAAGGGCAGATAGGTCGCTTTGCCTTCCCTCTTCACTCTGAATTTGCCTTTCATGACGACTTTGCCGTCGGGCATCTTCTCGAACATATCTTTGGGAAGATAAGTGTCGTGCAGCCATTTGGCTTCTTTGCCGGGGGCGACGGTGACGTCGACCTTCTGGGTCCAGGGCTCGGAATTCTCGCTGCCGATCCACTGGGCTTCCATCTCTTCGATGGTCCAGTCTTTCTGACCGGAGTTTTTGAAGACGAATTTGGCCTTGTTCCAGGCGCCGACATCGAAGCCGATGTCGAATTCCGGGCCGGCTTTTACGCTAAGGGCGGTGGGAGCGGCCGGATCGGCCAGGAGGGAAACTGACATTGCAAAAAGCAGAAAAGGAACTAGAAAACGCATTTGTGTCTCCTGATAGAGGGGTTAATTGTAGATTCTTATACAATAATACCGCAAAACGAGCTTTTATTCCATGCTTATAAAAAACAGGCGAAAAATGAAAAACGGCATATGACCGTTCCGGCGGGCCGCTTTGTGCGGTCTTTGATTTTAGAGAGGGGTTTGGTATAACAACAAATACTATTTTTTAATTAACTTCCTTTAACCCCATTCATACTTAGGTGCTATGAAAAAACACTCCTTAGTCGCTTTGGCTTTGTTGGGCGCCGCCTCCGTTATGGCCGCTCCTGAAGCCCAGTGCACGGATTGTTTCGCGCAATCCGCCCCCTATCTTGCCGTCGCGGCCGCCGTTCTGGCGCTGCTGGTGGCTTTCATCTGCTACAAGAGCATGGTCAAGGCTCCGGAAGGCTCTCCCCGCATGATCGAGATCGCCGCTTACGTCCGTGAAGGCGCCATGGCTTATCTCCGCCGCCAGTACAAAGTAGTGGGCGCGGTCTTCGCGATCCTCTTTGTCATTTTCGCTATTCTGGCCATCTTCAAGATCCAGAACCCGTTCGTTCCGATCGCCTTCCTTACCGGCGGCTTCTTCTCCGGTCTTTGCGGCTACATCGGCATGAACACCGCTACCAAAGCCAGCTCCCGTACCGCCCAGGGCGCGTCCGAAGGTTTGAACCGCGGCCTGCAGGTCGCCTTCCGTTCCGGCGCCGTCATGGGTCTTTGCGTGGTCGGCCTTGGTTTGCTGGACATCTCCCTTTGGTGGATCATCCTTGACAAGCTGGTCTTCACGGCCGGCAACATGGCCGACGGTCTTTCCATCTGCGGCCTTGACCTGGTCCACGCCGGCACCGACAATGCTCACAAATACATCGAGATCACCACGACCATGCTGACCTTTGGCATGGGCGCTTCCACCCAGGCCCTCTTCGCCCGTG
>JAFSWV010000187.1 GCA_017444325.1 bacterium
GTTGACGTCTTCGACGTCAACGGCGACGCTTACACCAACAAAGTCGTTCTCGTAAACGATGTGCCTGTTGGTCTTCTTCCCAACAACGTTCCGCCTCTCAGCAGCTGGCAGACGGTCAGCATACCGCTTACGGAAGCCGCTTTCAAAACGCTCGGCAACGCCAACAACATAGGAATAATCGACGATACGGGCGACGCCTACAAGATAAGGAACTTAACGCTTTCAATTAAGCGCAAGGGCAGGAAGCGCCAGATCGAAATGAAAGACGACGCTACGTTCTGCAGTTCCCAAACATGGGCTTTGAGGGAAGGAGACGCCGTTAGTCTGGACGGAAGCTCGTTCGTTATTCTTTGCGAATAAACGTGAACGCGCAAAGCGCCAGCAGCGCTATAATTGCAGGTTCCGGAACTACGGTCCAGGTGTAAGTGTTGGTTACGCTGGAATCGTTCAGTTTCGTTATGACGTTGAAGTCGGTTACGCCGGCGGCTTCCTCGTTCTGAGGAATATTCAGGAACATGGTGCTCTCTGTCGTCGCGCCGCCGCCCTCTATGAAGACGATGTCCTTGCTGAAGTAATCAGCAGTTTCTATCCTGATCTCCGCGTAGCCGGCCTGGCCGTAGTTTACGTATTTGAGATCAATGGGCTCGTTCTCGCCCAGGTGAAGCTCCGGGTTCTGAGGATCGGCCGACAGCAGCGCAAACGTGGTATCGGCTTCCACCAGGTCGAAAACGTGCCAGTCCATCCTTTCGAAGGAGGAGGCCCAAGGTTCGGGATGATAGTCGTCGACGTCGACTCTGTCCAGCCCTATGCCTTCATAGCTTACGAGCAGACCGAGTTGTCCGCCAGAAACACACTTGAAGCAGTTGGTGACCTCTTCTCCGGGCCAGCAGGTGTAGCCCTTAATGGACTTCAGGTTACAGGGTATCTTTACTTCCGCAGTGAAACCGCCCAATTCGTTGTCAGATTTGAGGCAGCGGGAACCGCTTGGAACATTGCCGCACGCCCAATCCTGAACGTTGTTGCCGTTAGCTACGCTGTAGATCCTGTTGTAATACTGGTTGTGGGATTTGAACTTGAAATAGTCGCCGCCGTGCCAGGGGCCCGACCAGGCTGAGCCGTCGATCTCCATGGTGAAGGAGCACTTCTTGTTAGTCTTGAAAGCGAAATAAAAGGCGTCGTCCCGCCAGCCGGCGTAGGCCGTCACTTGGAATTCCGGATCTTCGCTGTCAACTGTGCCGGTGCCCCAGTAAGTCCACTCGCCTTCCTCCAGAACGCCGTCGATGGTCGGCTCCACAAGAAGCCTGGGAATGCTCTTGTTATAGGGGATGATCGGGTAGGGATCATCGCCGTCTCTTAAGCCGTCCTTGTCGGTGTCCGTGTCATTGGAGTCGCTGGGATAATAAAGGCCTGCCAGGTATTCCTTAAGATCATCGAGCCCGTCCTTGTCGGTGTCCGTTTCGGTGGGGTCGGAATTCATCCTGACTTCGTCGTAGGGAAGCACGCAGTCGCAGTCGCCCAGGCCGTCGCGATCGGAATCGCGATAGCGGTAGGTGTTTTTCCAAGGAGTGATGAGCCCGAAATAATTCGTGAAGGGGCGCATGGCTCTGCCGCACCAGGACCACGTGTCGCCGCCGCCACCCCAGCCGTAGTTGGCGCCGTCCGCATGGGAGCTCGGGTATTCGCTGTAACCGCTGTAAGAGTACATCTGGTCAACGGAGTGCATGACTTCGTGAACGGTGACGAAGGCTGTGCCGCTGCCGCCGTAGTTGCCCACCTGACTGCACATGATCCTGCCCATGCCGGTGTAATTCCAGCCGCCGCCGCCCCAGTTGCCGCCCCAGCTGTTCCAGCCGTTTCCGCAGGTGAAGACGAAAAGGTCGTATTCCTGATCCCAGACGCCCAGCGCTTTCCTGAGATCCCTGGCCATGATGCGGCCGCCTAATTCCTGCTCGCCGAATTCGTTTTCATAATTTCTGAAGAAAGTTTCAGCGGGAGGAACGATGTGACGGTAAACGGGGTCGTACTTCAGAAGGAGCTGCGCGTTGGAATTGCGGTAATAGAATTCCTGGACTTGCGGATAGTAAATGTTGGTGTAGTTCTGCGGAGGAGTGTTGTTGCCGCCGCCGGTGTAGGCCACCATCAGAAGATCGATCGTGGCGACTTCGCTGTAAACGATGGGCAGGCTGTTCTGGGCGAAGACGCCTTTGACTTTTATGGAATTGCCGTCGCCGAAGGTAAGGTTTGTGATTTTGAGGCTGAAAGTCTCGGGCAGGTCGAAGGAAACATCGTAATTCAGGTCTTCACCATTGACGGTTGCTTTCATAAGACGGCCGTTTTTCAAAACGCCAATGGAGATCTCGTTTTCGCCAGCCGCTAAAAAAGCGTTCAGGGGCAGCGTGTTTCCGTTCAGGCTCATGACGCCCAGACAATTATTTGGGATCGTGAGCGCGCATTTGAATTCCATGCCGCCGAAAGAGCAGTCCCTCGCGAAAGAACACTCGTAACTTTGGCCGAACCCTAAGGAAGTGTCTGGATTTTCACTAAAAAGGGTTTTGTGGGCGATGGCTTCTTCTTTGAATCTCAAATTGTCGAGATAGATCTTCTCGAAATCGCTTTCGACGGAAAAAGTCGTTTCGCCTTCCGGGAGCTGTTCCTTGAAGGCGAATCCGGCGAGCTCGGCGTCCATATTGGGGGCTTTCAGCTTCAGAAGGTGATCTCTATCGAAGAGGACCTCGATATGCTGCCATTTGCGGTGGTAGAACGCCTGAACGCCGTCAACGGGCTGCCATTCGGGAGCGTCACCGAAGTAACCGCCGTAAAGTTCCGCCGAGATGACGTTGGTGCAGCTTGCTTCCAGTTTCAGGAAGGGAGTTTCGCCAAGCTTAAAGGTGAGAGTCCTGAGCACGTCTTCTTCCGGCCAGGTCGCGTAAAAGTCAAAAGTGATCCTCTGCTCTTTGCCGCTGCCCAGGGAAACAGGGTGTGAAATAGAGGAGGAACCTTCCAACCTAAGGGCTTTCGCCCCGCAGGCGGGCCAGGCGGAAACAAGAA
>JAFSWV010000188.1 GCA_017444325.1 bacterium
CGCCTGCCCGGCTTCCCCGGACGCCTATCAGAGCGATCCCATCCAGACTACGAAAACGAGCATGTTAGGCGCTTTCAATATGCTTGGCTTGGCCAAGCGCTGCGGCGCCAGGCTTCTGCAGGCTTCCACGTCGGAAGTTTACGGCGATCCGAAGGTCCATCCTCAGGTCGAATCCTACTGGGGCAATGTCAATCCTGTGGGCGTCAGAAGCTGCTATGACGAGGGCAAACGCGTGGCGGAAACGCTCTGCAGCGACTACCGCAGGCAGAACAATGTTGACACCAAGATCATCCGCATCTTCAATACTTACGGCCCCAGGATGAGGGTGAACGACGGCAGAGTCGTCTCCAATTTCGTCGTGCAGGCCCTGCAGGGAAAAGACATCACGGTTTACGGCGAGGGGACGCAGACGCGTTCTTTCTGCTATGTCAGCGATCTTGTAAGAGGCATTCTTGCCATGATGGAAAAAGACGGCTTCGCCGGCCCTGTCAACTTAGGCAATCCCGGGGAATTCACCGTCAAGGAACTGGCCGACATCGTCATCGAGATGACCGGCTCCAAGAGCAAGATCGTTAAGCTTCCGCTGCCTTCCGACGACCCGATGGTGAGAAGGCCGGATATTTCGCTTGCCAAGGCGAAACTCGGATGGGAACCAACTATCCCGCTCCGGGAAGGTCTGAAGCTGACGATCGAGTATTTTGAAAAAGAACTAACAAAAGGACAAATAAAATGAAGAGCTTGAAAGAAAAAATAATTTCCCGCGAAGCGCATGTGGCGGTCGTGGGATTGGGCTATGTCGGACTTCCTCTGGCCTGCGCTTTCGCCAGCAAAGGCTATAAGGTGACGGGCATCGACCTTTCGCAAAGCAAAGTGGAAAGTTTGAAGAAAGGGGAATCCTACATCATCGACGTGAAGTCGGAAATTCTCAAGGGTTTTGTGGACGAGGGCCGCTTTACGCCGACCACCGATTTCTCCGCGCTGCGCGACGTCGACTGCATCTCCATCTGCGTTCCGACGCCCTTAGCCAAGACCGGCGAACCGGACGTCTCCTACATGATCAACGCCAGGGACTACATCCTGCCGCATCTCAAAAAAGGCACGCTCTTCGTTTTGGAAAGCACGACTTACCCCGGCAGCACCAGGGAACTGATGATCAAGCCTCTTCAGAAAGCCGGCTTTGAACTGGGCAAGGACGTCTTCGTCGCTTTCTCTCCGGAACGCGTGGACCCGGGCAATCCGAAATACAACACGCTTAACACGCCTAAAGTCGTGGGCGGCGCCACTCCCGAGTGCACGGAGCTGGCTGTCGCGCTGTATTCCAGCATCATCCCGATGATCGTGCCGGTCTCCTCCTGCGAGGCCGCGGAAATGGCGAAGCTTCTGGAGAATACTTTCAGAAGCATCAACATCGGTCTTGTGAACGAGATCGCCATCATGTGCAAATATCTCGGCATCGACGTCTGGGAAGTGATAAAAGCCGCATCCAGCAAGCCCTTCGGCTTTATGCCCTTCTATCCCGGCCCTGGCATCGGCGGCCACTGCATCCCGATAGACCCCTTGTATCTTTCCTGGAAACTCAGGACGCTGCACTACAAGGCCCGCTTCATCGAGTTGGCGGACGACATCAACAGCGCTATGCCTGATTACGTTGTGGGCTTGATCGGCGAAGCTTTGAACGAGCATAAAAAGAGCATCAAGGGGTCGAAGATACTCCTTCTCGGCATGGCTTACAAAAAGGACATCGACGATCTGAGGGAGAGCCCCTCGCTTCTCGTTTACGACAGGCTGCGTCAGAAAGGCGCCGAACTCTATTACCATGACCCCTTCATCAAGAGCTTCCGCTACAACGACGAAGTGATCACGGGCGTCGGCAACGAGAACCTGGACCAGTACGACTGCATAGTCGTTCTGACGAACCACTCCTGCTTCGACTACGAGGCGATAGCCAAGAGCGCCAAGCTCATCGTCGACACCCGCAACGCGACCAAGGACATTGCGGACCGCAGCAATATCGTGACGCTTTGATGAACAATAGATCCCATTGGCCGCTTTCCGAATTGGCTTTCGTCTGGGGCGGGAACATCCTCAGCAAAGTCATGATGTTCGTCGCCACTATCTATCTGGCGAACAAACTGGAAGTGGAAGGCTTCGGGATCTTCAGCACGGCGTTTGCCATTACGAATTACATCAGTCTGGCGCTTTTCACAGGAGTCGATACTTTAACGACAAGAGAGAGCGCCAAACTGTCTCCTGAAACTGTCTGGCCTTTTTCCAAAGAGCTTTTTCACGTCAGGAGAAAGCTGGCGAACCTGGCCGTTATTCTTACCGCCCTCATCGCTCTGTACCTGGGGAAGGGCAGCAGGGATTGCGGTCTCGCACTCATCCTTTTCGGCTTGGGCTTCATTCCGCTGCAATTCTACACCGTCAACCTTTTCTACGGGCTGGAGTGGTCGTGGCCGATCGCGGTTTACTTTGTGGGCGGGCGTCTGGTCTATCTGGCGTTGCTTTTCGCGTTTGTTAGGGGAACAGGCAATCTTATGGCGGCGGCCGGCGCTTTCACCTCGGCGATCGCCGTTGAGAACATCTTCCTTTTCATTTGCCTTTTCCTGCGCTACGGTAAAAGAGCGGACCGCAGCATCACCTCGCCTAAGATCGATCTGAAGCCCGTTCTGCTTCTGACTTTGCTTTCCGCTCTCATAATGCTGCACGAAAACGCACCGCAGCTTCTCGTCTTTTTCCTTAAGGGAGATAGGGAAGCCGGCCTCTACGCCTCAAGCTTCAGGCTCATCTATACTGCGGTAACTTTAGCCAATCTTGGCGGCTTTGTTTTTCTGGCTAGGTTCAGCAGGGAAAGGGGAGAGGGCACATACAAATTAGCTTTGCTTCCGGCCATCATTTTGGGTCTTGTTTTCTCCTTTGCCGGTTACTTTTGCGCCGATCTCATCTATTCCTTGCTGTTGAAACAGTCATACGTTGGCGGCGCGCTCGTTTTGAAAGCCGGCATATTCCAGATGGCTTTGGTTCCCGTCAGAGTTTTGGCCTGGCAGAGAGTGATCGTGAAGGAAAAGGCCAAATCAGCGCTCCTGCCGCTCGTTTTAGGGGTCCTTTTCAGCATAGGCATATCGACATATATGACATATGCCTTTGGCGCCGTAGGCGCCGCCAAGGGCCTTTTCTGCGGCGAGGCGGTCATAACCGCTGCAATGCTGTTCCTGGCTAAGTGACTTATTTCCTCAAGGTCGCCAGCGCCGTTTCAAGGTGCGTCTGCAAAAGCCTGTCCTGCTCGGCAATTTGACGCATGGCGTCGATCTGCCTCAAAAAGGAGTTCTGATCGAATTTGGTCGGCTGATAGCGCGAACCGTCGTAACCCAAAACATAGCCGTTGTTCAGGGCGCTGCGCGCGATAGTCAGCTCTCTTTCCAATATCTCCTTGACCTCGGTCATGGGAATGGAGATTATGGGAACGGCTTTAATGAGGTGATTGGCGAAGAGCAAAGCGTCGCTGCGGCCGTCGATCATGGTGTTCCAGAGGCTGCGGTTGACGCTGGCTTTCTTAGGATCCGGCAGATCTTCATGCCTTGACCAGCTTGCGACTTCCCTCATCCAGTAAGAGAAGAGTTTTCCGCCTGTGAGAACGCCCTGGCTGTTCGTTCCTTTAAGGGCTTTCGTCCAACGGGAAAGCGCCAGCACCACATCGTCTTCAAAAGGCTGCTTAGGTACAGCTCCGCCTATCAATATGATGTCGGTTGGAAGCGTGGTGAATTCTAAAAGCTGCGGCTTGGTGTCCAATACGCTGCGGCCGAGCCAGGTGAAGCCGTAGTCGTTGTAGCCGGCGATCACGCCCCAGGAGCCGGAGCGGTTTAGGTTGGAGCCCACCGCGGCATGCTTTTTGACGGAAATGTTATCGATCACTTTCCTTACGGCCGCGTCATAAACTCTTTTAATGTTGTTTTCAACGGTCGCGGCTTCCGTGTCGCTGATTCTGGTCGTAGTTGTGCGCAGACGAAAACCGCAGGCTTCCGCCAAGGCGTCTTTGACGTCGTTGCCTTCGTTTATCTCGCGGCAAAAATACCAGTCATTGGTCCTCAATGCGAGCCTGACCGGGATGGCTGCGATGGAGCGTGTCACAAAGGAAGGCCTGTCGCAGCCGGAAAGCTGGCAGGCGATCAGCATGGAGCAGGCCAGGGAGCCTTCGTAGCGCGAATCGATCTGCATGTCGACTATCGTGTTGGCGAGTTTGTCAGAAATGAGCTGAGAGCGTTTGCTGGGAGAATAATACTCCTGGCTCAGGGAATTTTTCTTGTTGGCCAGCGTAAAGAAACATTCCGCGCAGCTCATGAGGGGGGCGGTGAGTTTTCTTATCTTTTCGCCCATTATCGTCTGAGCTGCGAGGTCTGTCTGGGGATGCTCCCAGGCAGGATCTCCAAGGATGGCGTTGAAGGCTTCGGAATATTTCTTGTATTCTTTTTCCGCGAGACTCAGAAGAGCTCTCTCCTCTTCAGTCTGGCAGAGCTGATACATGAAGGGGAAGAGGGAAAGCGCTTTTTTGGAGTCGTATTGCCAGCGCAGCAGATGCTTGTAGATGCAGTTGTTGAAGGGAGAATTGCATTCCGGGCACCAGGGCATGGCGTAAGCGCTGTCCGCGAATTCGCGCAGCATGTTGACGCCGCCTATCAAAAAAGAGACGGTCGTCGTGCCGTTCAGAAGCTTGCCGATATTTTCGAAGATAAAGACTTGCGGCGTGTCGGAAGAAGCGGGGCGGGAAGATCTCTTGAGGAGCCAGACTTTTTCCGGAACGTTCTGGTAAGAATAGACTGTTCCGCGGTAAACAGTCCTGAGCGTTAAACCGGTCCCCGGTTCAACATAGTGCCAGGTAGGGGAGAGCTGCCCCGGGAGCTTGGCGTATTGGATGGCCGGAACGCCTTCCTTATGAGAATCCGATATCAGTTTGCGGTATTCCGTTCGCTTGGAAGCCGAGAGCTGTTCTTTGGCGTTGAAATTTCTCTCTTCGTTCCTAAGACGGTAGAAATTGTTAAGCCTTTGGACATTGTGGTAACAGGAGTAGGGGAAGTCAGCCTTCCTTCCGCAGAAAGTCTCGCTGTTCCTGAGCGGCGTAAGAGGAAGCCCGTTCAGGCAGGCCAGCTCTTCGTAAGAGGCGTTGACGCCGTAAGTCTGAAGGGCCAGACGGTAAGCTTCCAGGAAATCATCGGATCCCGGTTGGACAGGCAGAGTCTCGGCGCCGAAGGCTGCCGAGGCGAAAACTAAGAGCGTAAGAATAACTGCAAAAATATTCTTCATATTGGATATGTCTCGCATTAGTTAGGTATTATTTATCTGATTATACCATTACTTGAGCTTTCTATGATATAATCGTTTACGTAACCAACCATATTGAAGGAAAAGAACGATGCTTTCTTTTGGAAAACAACTGGCTCTCGCGGCGCTCATAGTGCTGGCCGCCGGCTGCTCTTCTTCCTTCGGAGCCCCGAAAGGAAAAGGTAAGACCATGAACATGACCAAGATCAAATTCAGCGATTACGGAGCCAAATCAGACGGCAGCGTCAACGCCAGAGACGCTTTCAAAGCGGCTTTCGACGCCTGCAGGGCTAAGGGAAACTGCGAACTAGTTATCGAACCGGGCGTGTACCTTATCAGCGATCCGGAAGCGATAAAACTCCGCGACACCGTCATGTCTTTGAAGGACAAGAGCCAGGACGAGAACTCGATCTTCCAATTCTATTTCCCGTACGTCACCGGGCTCGACATGCGCGGCCTCAAGAACGTGAAGGTGACCGCCAAGGGCGTGACGATCCTTTGCGAGGGCTTCATGGAACCCGTGACTCTGGAAGGCTCGAAGAACGTCTGCATCGAGGGCCTCAGCATCTCTTACAAGAGACTGCCTTTCACCCAGGGCGTCATTACGAAAGTTGAAAAAGATTATTACGACGTGAAACTGGACGCCGACACGCCGCTTACGGAAGGCGTTTCGCTCTCCAGGATCTCTTATTGGGATCCCGTAAGGGAGCGTTTGGAGCCGAACCAGGATTATTTCCAGAGGGACAATGAAGTGTTGTCCGACGGCACTTTCCGCGTGCACAGTTCCATTCCTGAGAAA
>JAFSWV010000189.1 GCA_017444325.1 bacterium
TCCGACCTTTACTTTTTAGTGCGGAAAAGGTATTCGATATTGCCGATTATGATTAGCAGAATGGCGAAGGTATGGATGTAAAGCTGCGCCCACATCCTTCTGGTGGCGGGGGCGGGATTTACGCCGACGAGCGCTTCATATTCCGCGGCGCCCCTAAGCCCGGAAAGCAGGCCGCAGAGCTGGCCCGACTGAAGGTAAGGATAGTAGTCGGAGGCGGAGACGGCGGTCATGCCGCTGGCCACCGGCTTGTTGAATTTCGTTTTGCCGACGTTGATCCACATCTCCGGACCGCCCACGAAGCTTGAGACCGTGACGACCAGGTCGATGTCACTGAAATCTTTTATGCCGCGCATTATTGGCATGGAGGAGGTGTCGCGTCCGGAATAGTCGGTCTCATAAGCCGCCGTGATGGATTCGCCCATCTGCAGATAGACCTGGAAGGCGTTGGGGCGGAAACCGAAGAAAAGATAATCGACGCCGGATTCCCTGAAGGGGTAGGGGGGATCGACCGAGCGGCCGTCCAACGCGGCGTCGCTTATGATCTTCTGGGCCAGGGGCTGGCTCATGACGTCGTAGCCGACGTTGATGAGCAGCTTGGCTCCGCGCCGGAAAGCATGGCGGCAGACAGCCTGCGACATGGGCGTCAATTCCGCTTCGGAGCCTGGGTTGTAGTTGATGTTCAGGAGGACGACGCCGTTGGTGTTTATTTTGGCGCGGGAGATATGCTCTTCCAGGACGGTTATCGCCTTGGGATCGGCTTTCTCGTCACTGAGGAGTTTTTTAAGCTTCTCCTCGTCTTCCCTTATCATGGCGGCGTGCGTCTCGGGCAAATTCTCCAGGGCGTCGTAGAGGCCCCTGGTGGCCGCGGAAGCGTTTATTTTGAGCTTGGCGGTCATAACAAGACCGATCCACACGCTGGCAAAAGTCAGCAGGTAGATTATGACGCGGTAATTGTTACGCCAAAAGGAGAGCATCAAGTATTAGTTGAGATATTTGAAGAACTCGTAAGTTCCCTGGATCCACTCGTCCTGCAGGAAGTTGATTCGGCCGATAAGCAGCGATACGCGGGCCATGATTGTGAAGGCGAACGAGGCGCCGAAACCAATCATGAGGTAGGCGATGCCGACCTTGGTGGCTCCGCGGGAAGCAGCGTCCTCTTTCTTAAAGGAGAAAAAGAAGTAGTAGAGGACGGTCAGGGTGCCGATGACCAGCGAGAGGTTGCCGGCGGTCGCGATCCAGTCGATGCCATTGGGGTTTCTGACCAGCATGGGGATGAAGGAGGCCTGGACCTGCTGCATGATCTGGGACTGGAAGGAAAGCGGCGTGCCCATGCCGACGCCGATACCGATGGTGTAAGCCATGGGGAAGCGGGAGAGCCAGGCGTGCTTTGGGAAGAAACGCGTGATGAACATCAAACCCAGGATAACGGAGAAGAAGATGTAGAGCACCCAGAAGTGGCGGCTCGTCGGCACGGTCTTGTAGGTCGTGAAATACTCGTTGAGGGCGCCCATGACGGTCGCCTTGTTCACAAGGTTCACTTCGGAGCTGGCGAAAGCGCTCTGCAAGGAGACGGCCACGTCGTTCGTGCTTTGCAGTTTCAGGGTCTGCTTGTAGAGGGCGCTGTCAAGGACCGCAAAGAAGCGATTGGTGTCGAAAGAGCGGGAAGCTATCTCGTCAGTCAGTTCTTCCGTGGCCGATTCCGCGGAGAGCGTCTTGGCGTCGGCGATCTTTTCAACGGTTAGCGTGACGGCGTTGGTGACGGTGGCGTAATCCACGTGCAGATTCTGATAGTAGCGGACCAGGGGCTCCTCGATCTTCGGCTTGATGCCGTTGTAGTAGGTGAAGACAATGGACATACCGAAACTGACGCCGACGAAGACGGCTTCCGTCAGTTTCGAAATGAAGGTGTCTTTGATTAGCGAGGAATAAACGCCCAGGGTAAGAAGGGCGGCGATCCACACACCGATGAGGTCAATAAACGTATCAGGACCCATATATCTCCTTTAAAGTTTTTTGGGCTAAGCAGCCCGTTTTCCTTTTATAAAATATTCTATGTTACCTACGACTATAAGCCCAATGGCGAAGGCGTGGGTGTACAATTGCGCCCACATTCTGCGGTTGGCCACAGGAGGCGCGCCCACAGCTGTCTCGTATTCCGCCGCGCCCCTAAGTCCGGTGATGAGGCCTATGAGCTGGCCGGACTGGAGGTAGGGGAAGTAGTCGGAGACCGAGACGGCCGTCATGCCGACGACCAAAGGGATATTGAATTTTGTATTTGCGACGTTGATCCAGGATTCCGGCGTGCCCACATTGCAGGAGTAAGCCGCGATCCCGTCGATGTCGCGAATGTCTTTTATGCCTTTCATGATCGGCATATCCGCCAAGGGCTTTCCGGAATAGTCCGTTTCGTAAGCGCTAAGGACGCTTTCTCCCATCTGCAGATAGACCTGGAAGGCGTTGGGGCGGAAACCGAAGAAAACGAAGTCGCTGCCGGCCTGCTTGAAGCCGTAGGGCCTGGGCATGGTCGCTCCGCCCAGCGCGGCGGAGTCCACGATCATCTGCGAAAGCGGCTGGGCCATGACGGTGTAGCCGTTGTTGATTAGGACCTTGATGCCGAGGCTGAAGGCGTGCCTTATGGAGGCGTAGGCCATGGGGCCCAATTCCGCGTCAGAGCCTGCGTCGAAGTCGATGCAGACTAAGAAAACGCCGTTGGAATTGATTTTGAGCCTTTCTAGGTAGGCTTTGGCTTCATCGATCTGGGAGGCAAGTTCCGCCGAGCTCTGAACGCTCTCTTCTTTCTGAAGTTTGGCCAAAAGTTCTTCCTGCTCCTGGATCTTCTTCCTATGGTTTTCCGGCATCTTTTCGACCAGATCAAGGGCGCCCTGCGTCGCGTCTGAGACGGAGAGGTCAAGGGGCTTCTTGTTGATCAAAGCAAGCCAGACGAAGGCGAACGTCAGGATGTAGATGATCGCCCTGTAGCGGTTTTTCCAGAAGGAAGTGAATCTGGAGAGGAAGAGTTTCATGCCTTAGAGTTTCCTCTTCTTGGTGCTGAAGAAATACTCGATGTTGCCGAGCACTATAAGGAAGATGGCGAAAGCGTGGGTGTAGAGCTGCGACCACATGCGCTTGCTGCCGATATCCGGGCACTTGAGGGCTGACTCATACTCCGCGGCGCCTCTCAAGCCCGGCAGCAGTCCGCAGATCTGGCCGGACTGCAGGAAGGGATAATAGTCGGAAGCGCCGATGGCGCCGCCGCCCAAAATGACTTTCTTGCCGAACTTGGCGTTGCCCACTGTGATCCAGGTCTCGGGCGCGCCGACGTAAGCCGAGACGGTGACCACGCAGTCGATGGCGCGGAAATCCCTGATGTGCTCCATAATGGGCATAGTGGAAAGATCTTTTCCGGAATAGTCAGTCTCGTAGGCGGAGATGATGGATTCGCCCATCTGCAGGTAGAGCTGGAAGGCGTTGGGGCGGAAACCAAGGAAGACGTAGTCCACGCCGGACTCCATGGTCGGATACGGAGGATCGAGACGGCTTCCGTCCTTGGTAGCTTTGTCGATGGTCTGCTGAGCTAAGGGCTGGCTCATGACGTTGCCGCCGGTGTTGATGAGGACTTTGACGCCCCTGCTGAAGCAGTGGCGGAGAATGGTCGCCACCTGGGGAGTCATCTCGGCGTCGCAGCCCGCGTCGAAGTCGAAGCAGATAAGGACGACGCCTTTTTCATTGTGCTTAAGGTCCTCGACGATGCCTTTGAGATCGTCTATCTCGGCTTGGGAGGCGTCACCGTCCTGTAATCTTTGCTCAAGTTTCTGCTCATATTCGCGAAGCGTGCCTTTCCTGATCTCGCCTAAATTCTCGATGGTGTCGTAGGCGCCTCCGGTCGAATCGGCGACGTTGAGGTTCAGCTTGTTGTTGTTCACAGCGCCCATCCAGACCAGAACGAGAGTCATGATGTAGATGACGGGCCGGTAAACCTTAAGCCATATGGGAGGTATTTTTTTCAGGAAATTCATTGTTAGGAAACTTTGCGGTGTTTGAAACCTTTGAAGAAAAATTCCAGATTGCCGATGATTATCAGCAATATGGCGAAAGTGTGAGTGTACAATTGCGCCCACATGCGGCCGGTGGCCCTGGGCGGGGAGCCGCAGGCGCCCTCGTATTCCGCGGCGCCGCGAAGGCCCGGCAGCATGCCGCAGATCTGCTTGGACTGTATGTAAGGATAATAGTCCGAGGCGGAGATGGCGACCTGGCCCAAAGCCACGGGCTTGCCGAATTTCGTATTGCCGACGGTGATCCAGGTCTCCGGGGAACCGACGTAGCCGGAGATGGAGAAGACCATGTCGATGTCGCTGAAATTCCTGATGCCGCGCATAATGGGCAAAAGCGTCAGGTCGTGCCCGGCGTAGTCCGTCTCATAGGCGGTCAGGATGTTTTCGCCCATCTGAAGATAGAGCTGGAAGGCGTTGGGGCGGAAGCCGAAGAAAACGTAATCCGTTCCGTCTTCCATGAAGCCGTATTTGTTCTTCTTCATGAGGGCGCCTTCGGTCGCGGAAGCGCTGATGATGTTCTGCGCCAGGGGCTGGCTCATGACGTTGCCGCCGGTGTTGATCAAGACCTTGACGCCCCTAGAGAAGCAGTGTCTGATGAAGGCGTGGGCCATGGGGCCCAGTTCCGCTTCCGTACTTGGGTCGAAGTCGATGCAGACGAGGACGACGCCTTTGGGGTTCATTTGCAGCCTTGAGATCTTGTCTCTTATGGCGGCGATCTCTTTCTGGAGATCCGGCCCGCTGTTTTCCTTCGCTTCCTCAAGCTTTTCCGCCAGCAGCGCCTGCTGCTTTTCGATATCCTGAGCTCTCAATTCGGGAAGCTTCTCCAGGGTATCGAAAACGCCCTGGGTGGCGTCGGAAACGGAAAGTGACAAGGGAAGCCTGGTCAGAGTGCCGCCCACCACGCACGCAAGCGTCAAGAGGTAGATGAGCGGACGGTAATGCCTCTGCCAGAAATTCTGCTTCGGGCCGTAAATATTAGGGCTTCCTGGAGCCATAAATTAACCGCGGCCTCCCATGTAGGGTTTCTCGATACCGGAGAGGATCTTGATACTGGTGGCCAGAGATCCCAGCTGTACGCCGATCAGAATGCCTCTCTTGGCGGCGTTGTTGGGATAGTTCAATATGATGGACTTCATGGCCTCGAAGTCAACGTTTGCGGGAGTGTAGTACCAGATGACGCCGATAAGCGCCGCTGAGGCCGAGAGTATGCCGCAGGTGATGAAGTTGCGGGAGAAGAACTGCTTCATGGCGGCGTAGAGGATGTAGAGGATGAGGCTCATGTAAACGATCAATTGAGCGTGCCCCATGATCCATTTGCCGATAAGCGGGATTTCTTCTATCGGCACCTGGCCTATAAGAATAATAATCGACGATATCAAGAGCAGGCTCGCCTCCCAGGACTTCGCGCGCATGGCGCGGTACGTCGCCGTGATCATGTAGAAAGCCAAAAGCGAGAAGGTCGTGGCGCCCATGGGCATGATGACGTAATTATAAAAGAACATGAAGAGGGGGACCTTCCTGACCGTGATCTCTTCGCCTTTCATTTCCGGCGCGTCCGCGGTGGCGGCGGCCACGAGGTTCGTTTTGTAGGTCTCGTCCTTGTAGCCGAAGAGCGTGTGGGTGATGAGGGTGTGGTCCTGGTTCTTTCTATTGTCGTAATTGTATTTGTCAAGAGGCTTGCTCACGACGGAGGGGCCGACGTTCTGGCTGATGATGCCGGTCAGGGCCACGATGGCAGTAAAACTAAGCGTGATCACGCTGTAGCCCCAGCCGGGGGAGCGGCGGGCGATCCTGTTGCCGTGGTTGTGGACCAGACTGGCCAAGCCGATGAAGAGGCCGAAGACGCCGACGACGATGGTCGAGTTCGTCACCCATTCCATCATGGTTTTGTAAAGCATGGTGTTTTCCGGCAGGAAGAAGTGCAGCATCATTATGACGCCGCAAACACCGCAGATGATAGGGGGAAGATAATTGCGCATAGTCTATCGGTTCCTCTTATTTGAAAGCTTTCAAGTCGAAAATTTTGTTCATGAAGTCGGAGAGCCCGTAAACGAAACCGTCTTTCAGAAGCAAGGCGGAAACGACGGTTGCCAGAATAATGGCCACGATCATGATCAGGATGATGACGAGCTTCGCGATGTCCTGGCCCTTCAGGCTGCCCAAGAGCAGGGGCTCCCTGGAAACGTAGGCGCCGGCCGCGAAGAGCTCTTCGCCGATCAGCGTGTAGTCGCAGGCCACGATGAAGAAGGGGATCTGGCTGATGGCGGCGGTGCCGGCGATCTGGATGGCGCCCGTACTTGCGCCCGCTTCAGCGATGATCAGACTTTCAGCCGCGTAGTTGCCGAGGAGGAAGTTGGCCGCCGGTTTCTCGCGGACCATGATGCCGGATACCGCGGAAGCGTAGGCGAACTGGTTGTCCGAAAGATAGTAGACGCAGTCTTCCTTGTAGTTCTCGGGACGCCCGGCTCTCGTGTAGGCCTGCTTCACCAGCTCCTGCTCGATGGTCATGACGATCGGGTTGATGCAGGGGACCTTGAGGTCGGTGTCGTAGTGGGCGATCTGCTCGGCCACGTTGCCAAGAATGTTCATGGCCGCGATGGTCTGCATGTCGGATTCGCCGCCGATACCGGAGATGTAAAGAATGGGTCGGCCGATCTCGGTGGCGCGGCCCAGGGCTTCCTCAATGGATTCCAAGCCGGGGATGCGCCTGACGAAGAGGTAGGCGCCGCTCTTGGCGCGGCGGATGAAGTAAACGATCAGAGAACCGAAGATGATGATCCCGATCAAAGCGTTGAGCTTGTTGAGATCAAACCAGTTCTCGTTGACGTACTGGAGCCATAGGGGCAGGCTTTTGATTGTGAAAAGTTCCATGTTTATCCTGATATTTGATTTTCCGATTTAAGAGCTGATTCTTAGTTCTCCGCGGTGTCGTCTTTTTCTGTCGCCATTATTTCAACGTTGGCCCTGGGGACGGTCGCGACCGTTCCGTCGTCGAACTTCAGGTCAAGGACGCGCGCCAGAGATTCCGTGGGCAGCTTCGTCAGTTCCGCCGGAAGCGCGGTGACTGTGCCGAACAGTCCGAAGTACGGTTCCCTGATCACGCGGACTCTCGTGCCGATGTCGAGGATCAGCTTGGCCTCGTTTTCTTTCATGGAGGCTTCCTCGTCTCTGGCCACGATGACTTCCGGTCTCATGACGCCGGCGCGGATCTGGGTGGCGCCGTTCACGGAGGCGTTCTTGCCTTCGCATTCCTTCAGAAGCGCGAAGGTCTTGTCCGCCATGGGAATTTGCCCGAAGCCTTCCGTTAAAACGAGCGTAAGTCCGAGCTCTTCGTGTCCGGTGATGGCCACGCCGAGGTCGAAGCCCAAAAATTTCTTAAGGTCGGCGTCGTCGAAGCCGCCCACGACCACGGCGTTCACGCCGCACTCGATGGCCTTCTTCAAGCCGTTGTAGGTGATCAAACTTCCGCCCACGACCACGGCGCCTTTCATTTCATCCGTGAAGGAGCTTTCGTCCAGGATGCCGTTGGGGTCCTGTGAGGCCACGACGATCCTGCCGTAAGTTTCGCCGCCCACGCCGAAGATGCCCTGGATGAAGGAGCCCGTTACTTCCACAGTCACGTGTTCTCCTTCGTCCGCTTCCACGACCTTGCCGTCGATGTAAGCCTTGACGTCAACGGGCACCGGGGCGCCGCGCATGACGACCTGGCCGGAGACGTCGCTTATCGATTCGATCGTTCCGCTCATGGGCGATTCGATCCTTGTCTTGAAGAGGCCGAAGAAGGCGGCGCGCATGGCCAATAGTTCGCCTTTTTCAACGTGCTCGCCGATCGGTTTGACCATGAACTGCTTGACTTCGTGGGGCTGGCAGCCCAAGAGACTCATGACGTTCACGACGTCGGCTTTGCCGGGAAGTTCCGTTTTAAGCACGACCTGTTCGGCGCCGACTTTGTCGCCGATCTTAACGAGCGTCTGGCCCTTGATGGGAAGACGCCTGTTGCGTCGCAGCACCGTGGATTTTAAAACTTTTAGACCGGGGGAATATGCGTATGCCATAGTTTTATTTGGTTTTTATTTTTCCGGATAAATGTCGAGTTCCTTGTTCCAGATCTGGAGGAGCTTCACTCTGTCTTCCTGACTGGCGGGGAGCTGGATGGGACGGCAGCGGGCGTCGAGGATAAGACCGACCACGCCGCCTTTGACTTTCTTGGTGACAGCTTTGCCGTAGCCGGCGCCCACGTTGAATCTACGGGTCGGATCGACGGTCACTTCCGCCTCTTCGCCGAGGCCAAGGGGCAGGAGCTTAATTTCGCCGCTCTTCAGTTCGTATTCCTTGCCCTGGAATTTCACTTTCATGCAGGGCTTGCCAAAGGGCGCGATGCCGACCGGCGCTATTACGGTGCCGAGGTAGATGAGGCAGTCTTTCTCGAAGACTTCCAGCGCGGCGTCTTCGTTGATCTGCGCCAGAACGCCAAGGTGCGGCATCATGAAGATGGAGTCAACGGCCAGCTGCGTGAAGCCTTCCGGCGCGAAGCCGTCGATCATCATGAGAGCGCTCTGGTTTCTTCTGGGAGCGTGGGAGAGCACACCGCCGGAGCCGACGATGATATCGAGCCCCATCATATCGACCAGCGTGTCTTCTTTCACGGTCTGGCTCATGGCGTCCGCAAAGGAGGTGGATTTCTGAGCGCCTTTCAAACCGACCGCCATTTCCTTGTGCTGCAGGAAGGCCAGTCTCAGGGCCTCGCGGCAGATGGCCTGCTCGACCATCAAGGATTCGATGTTCTGCGGGATGGTGGTGGGTCGGATCATTTTGTTTCTGATCTGGTTCCTCAAGATCCTTTCGTCTTCCATGACGGGGACCCAGCGCAGCACGTTCGCAAGGCCGGCGCTGGCCACCACGTTGGAGATGGAGTAGCTCATGCCGAGGTTCGCGGAGACGGTGCGGTTGAAGACCTGCTCGCTCTCCGGATTGTTGCGGTCCGCCCTGAAGACGGAGAAGTCGTCGGTGGTGGCGCCGCCGATGTCGGTGCCGACCACCTGGATGTTGTTGCGTTTGGCGATGAGTTTCATGATGTCGCCGACAGCGCCCGGAGTCGGCATGATGGGAGCCGAGGTCCAGGTCATGAGTTTCTTGTATCCCGGAGCCTGCTGCATGACGTGCTCAAGGAAGAGGTCATGGATGGCGTCGCGGGCGGGCTTTAAGTTTTCAGTTTCGAGAGTCGGGCGGAGGTTGTCCACGATCTGCAGCGCGGTCTTTTTGCCCAGCGTCTGCTCGATGGCGGGCCTGGCGGCCGCGTTGCCGGCGTAAATGACGGGCAGCTCGTAGCCGGCGCCGAATCTCGGTCTCGGATCGGCGGCCGCGATAGTCTCAGCCTGGGCGACCACGTGGCGGACCGTGCCGCCGTCCGTGCCGCCGGAAAGAAGTATCATGTCCGGCCTGAGGTTTCTGATCCTCTCGATGCGCTCGTAGGGGCGTCTGCGGTCGTTGGTGGCCAATGAATCGATCACGATGGCGCCGGCGCCAAGCGCGGCGCGCGCCGCCGATTCCGTGGACATCTGGGAAACGACGCCGGCGACCATCATCTGAAGGCCGCCGCCGGCCGAGGAGGTGGAGATGTAGGCGTCCGCACCAAGTTCTCCCTCTCTGGGGACGATTAGTTTGTCGTCGCGGATGAAGGTGCGTTTGGTGATGTCCTCAATTTCCGCGATGGAGTTGATGACGCCTCGGGTGACGTCTTCCGCGGGCGCTTCCACCGTAGTGGGGGCTTCGCCGCGGGCGGCCAGACGATAACTGCCGTTGCGCTTCTCAATGAGGATCGCTTTGGTGGTGGTCGAGCCGCAGTCGGTTGCTAAGATTACTTCGGGGGCTTTTGTTTCTGCCATATTATTTATTTTGCGTTGGGCCGGGTTCTGCCGGCTGGTTATTATCCGTGGAAGCTGGGGGCGCCGTGAGCTTCTTGTTCTCCATGTCGATCGCGGCGATCAGACGCTCGACGTTCTTTCTTTCCTGCAGCATGTCGCAGATATCGTCGAGAGTAGCGTATTCGATGAACATCCCCAGAGCAGGGGTCAGAACGATGAGAGCCTGGCTGGCCAGGTAATTGAGGGGCTTGACGGACTCAAGGGCAAGGATGGCGGGGAAGGCCAGTCTCCGGCGCGCGATGCCTCGGGCTATCTTGGCGATAAACTCGTCGTGCCGGCGTTCGGAGCGCGGCATAGCAAAGGCGTTGGCCCAAAAATCCTTGTCCATTTAAAGAAGTTGCGTCAAATTAGATAAATGAGAAAAAATACTCTAAAAATCATAGCAAAACAGCCTCGAAAAAGAAAGGAAATATTCTAAAACGCCTAATTTCGCTACCTTAGGCTGAAAGGATGGAAAAACGAAATCCTATTGACAAATTTTCGGCCTAAAAGTTAAAATTACACAATAACATAGGCGTCATTCATTATGGCAAGAGAATTTTTAATGGGCAACGAGGCGATGGCCTTGGGAGCGCTGGCGTCAGGGCTTGATCTGGCGGCCGGATACCCGGGGACGCCCTCCTCGGAAGTCCTTGAGACCATAGCCAAAAGAAGGACGGACA
>JAFSWV010000190.1 GCA_017444325.1 bacterium
CAATCCAGGCAGTACTCCCTGGCGTTGCCGTGCATGTCGTAGAGGCCCCACTCGTTCGGCAGATAACATCCGACCACAGTCGTGTACTCATAGCCGCCTTTACCGTCCTTCATGTTGTAATAGGTGCGGCCAAGCTTGAACATGTTGCCGTCTAAATATTCGTTGGTGATGTTGGCACCGTTGTTCAAAGCCGTGGTCGTTCCCGCTCTGCAGGCGTATTCCCACTGCGCTTCCGTAGGCAGGTCGAATGCCTGCCCAGTCTTAGCGCGGAGCTTTCCAAAGAAGGAATCATCATCGACATCGCTGCTGGCAGGCCACTCCGCGCCTTTATTTCTTCCTCTTATAGCGTTGTAGGTAAGCTGCTCAACGGGCCTCAGGTCGCCCTTATAGTAGGAAGGATCGTCGCCCGTTACAACGGCGTACTGCTTCTGAGTCATCTCAAAGACGCCGATATAAAAATCTTTGGTGAGCGTCACATCGTGCTGCGTTTCCGCTTCTTCCCTGCCGAACTCGTTGGTGGGAGATCCCATGACGAATTTTCCGGCCGGGACCTTTCTCAAGACCATTTTCGTAGTCTTATAGACGTCCGACCAGCCGCTCTTGGGAACAGCCTTAAGATAAGTTATTTTCCCGCTTGACAGATCAACGACCATATAGTCGCCTTCAGTCACGTCGTCGTCATCCTTTTTATAGTTCGCCACGGTGAATTTCTTGGCCTTGCTCCAGGCGGAATAATAATCAATTCCGCCCACTTTCTTATAGGAACGCAAGCACACCTGGTAGGTCACGTTAGGTTCAAGCTCCGTTAATTGGGCGCTTGAAGACTGCTCTCCGGCCACTTTCAGGCTGCCGGATTGAGAAGCGTCGGGAGCCGTATATAAAAGCTCGTAGCCGTCAACACCTGCGGAGGGCTTCCAGGTCGCCTCGAAGCCAGATTCGACGGATTTAAGTTTCTTTATTTTCACCGGCGGCGGAATGATAGTGAACTCCCCCACCGCCGTGCCGGTATATTTCCCCGCGCCGGTCGCCACCGCTCTGGCGGTGCCTATTTGATCGTTGTTCTCATAGGAAAGCGTATATTCCTTCTTTTGTTTCAAAGGCTTGGCGCCGCCGCAATAGACTTTCACGGCGGGTTTCAGAGCCTTGCCCTTGAAAACGAGCACGTCCTTTTTCAATACGACCGAGCCGTTCGCGCTCAGATCGTTGTCGGAGGAATCCTTGGCGTCCGCAAAAAGCAGACCGGAGACTGCCAGCGACGCCAAAAACAAGCAAGCAAGGAGTTTTCTCATATCTTTCCCTGGGTGGATTGCAATGATACCTCTATATTTTAACAAAAAAAGGCCGGCCGCGGAATGCGGCCGGTCGTTTTTTTCAGCGATCGTTTCTTATGTCTTAGTCTTCGAAGGGAACGACCAGACGGAAGCCGACGTTGTAGTTGGCGGTGTTCGGCCAAACGCTCGCGCCGCGGGTAGCGGAACGGCAGTACTCGGCGTCATCGATATTGCCGCCGCCGCGAATCATACGCGTGGTGCCGGTGGCAGGACCGGCAGGGTCGACCTGCGGGTCGGCGCTCGACCTGGTATAGGCCCAGTCGAGGCAGATCTCAGCGACGTTGCCGTGGCAATCATAGAGGCCCCACTGGTTGGGCAGATAACAGCCAACGACGGTGTGCTTGCGATAATAGATATCGCCCTTGCCATCGTTCGTGTCCCAAGCATAGCGGCCAGCTTCATCCATATTGGGGCACTGGCACTCGTCGGTAAGATCCTTGCCGGTGTTGAGCGCAGTTCCGGTAGTAGCGCGGCAGGCGTACTCCCACTGGGCTTCCGTAGGCAGATCATAAACTTTGCCGGTCTGAGCGCGGAGCTTGCCGAGGAAGGAATCTTCGTCTACTTCGTTGTTGGCGGGCCACTGGGCGCCCTTTACCGCACCGCGGATCATGTCATAGGAAACCTGCTCAACGGGACGGTTGTCGCCCTTGCTCTCAGCGGGGTTGGAGCCAGTAATGAGCTCGTACTGCTTCTGCGTCACTTCAAACACGCTCATAAAGAAGGGCTTGGTGATGGTGACGGTGTGCTGGATCTCCTGGTTCATCTGACGGCCAATTTCAACAGCGGGGCTGCCCATAGTGAAGGACCCGGCCGGAACGTATGCGAAGACCATCTTGGTGGTCTTATATTCGTCAGACCATTCCCCGGAAGGATCCTTGTCGACGTAAGAGTATTCTCCGGTCTCCAGATCGTAGGCGCAGTAAGGCACTCCGTCTCTTTCTTCTATCTTGACCTTAATCTTCATGTTTTCGGTATCGGTCTCATAGAAGCTCTCGTCGGGAGTCCAAAGCGTCTTGTGATCGCCGGCGTTCATGAGGAAACCTTTGGAGCCGTCATTGGCAAGCGTTCCTTTCTCGGAAAGATCAAAGACCGTCTCGCCGTCATCGGTGGAGCCGTAGAACTTGACGTTGAAATATTCCGTGCTGTCGGACTCGACCGTGTAGTTGATGACGACGGTCCTGGAGAACGGGAAGAGCTGCAGGCAGTCGACTTTCGTGACATAGCAGAAAGCTGAGGCGTTGGAAGCGCAAAGCGCGGCCAGAGCCATAACCGCGAGCAGAGCCTTGGCGCGGCGGCGCAGGAAGAAAGCGCCGACAATGCCGATGAGGATCAGCACGGCCGGTTCCGGAACGAGGTTGATCGTGCGCGGATAAGCCTTAGTCTCCTGGCTGCCGGTCACCGTCTCGGTGATAACGTAGCTGCTGAACTGGTTGAAGTCGTCGAACTGCGGCTGGGTGTAATCCCAAACGAAGGAGCCTTCCACGGCTCTGCCGCTGGTGTTGTTGAAGAGCGTCACGTTAATGGAGGGATCGTTGACGTCCACCACATCGATCTTGAGGGCCTGTGGATCGCCTTTGGCCAGAATGCTGGAGTAGGCGATCTTGTCGCTCGTCTTGAGCAGAAGCGGTTCTTCCTGATTGATCTCCTGGCCCTTGAAACTGAAAGAGCCGGACCAAAGTTCAGCCTCGCCGGCGAAAAGCGCCGCGGCAAAGCTCAAGCACAGCGCCAAAAGCAATTTAGTTTTCAACATTTTTTATCTCCTATGAAATAATGATCGAATCATTCAACGACCAGAACGAGTCGCAAACCGACATCCTGACTGTCATCAGAGTTTATGCAACGGCAGGCGGACCGGCAGAATTCTGCATCCCTCAAGTAGCTACCGCTGCGCAAAACTCTGTTTGCGCCGGAGGACGGCCCGACCGGGTCGGTGGCATCCGCTTGGCTTAACGCTCCGTACCAGTCAAGGCAACGTTCCGCGACATTGCCGTGCATGTCGTAGATGCCCCAAATATTTGGTAAATACGAACCCACTTTGGCAGGATCCATAGCGTTGCCATCATAAGTGCCAACTTCAGCCATCTCCGGGCAATCGTCGTATTTGTTGCTCAGATTCTTTCCGCTATTGAGAGCCGTAGTGGTAGTGGCGCGGCAGGCGTATTCCCATTGGGCCTCAGTCGGCAGATCGAAGGCAAGACCACTTTTGGAACGCAATTTACCAATAAAAGAGTCGCTGTCCACCGCGCTGCTGCCCGGCCAGCCGGCACCGGCATTGGCACCGCGAGCCGCGTCGTAGGTGATGCCCTTTCTAGGCCTCCCAGGATAGGACGGATTGTAGGAGCCTGTACCGTCAATCATTCCATATTGGTAGTCGGTCACCTCAAAAATGCCGATGTAATAGCCTTTTGTCAAGGTCACTTTGTGCTCGGGTTCGTCGCTTTTATGGCCCAGTTCACCATTTGGGCTGCCCATGGTGAATTCTCCGGGAGAAATCAGTCTGAAGACCATCTTCGAGGTCTTGTACTCGTCAACATTCCAGCCGCCCTCAGGTATGTCGTCAGTGTAAGTTACCGGATAGCTGGAAGCGCTGGCGCCGCCTGACAAGTCGACGATCATATAGTTGGAAGGTCCCGGCGGATCCGGCTCGAACACATCGACGCCGATCTTCATTTTGCCTTTGACGGAGGCCATTGTTTCCGTGTCAGGAGTCCAGACGACCCTGTAATTTCCGTTTGCGGAGATTGGGCCGACATCGCCAGTCAAAAGGCCATTATCCCTCAGATCGTAGGAAGATTCTCCGTTGTCTGTCGTGTAGTAGAAATTGATATATTCCGTCTCGCTCAAATCGGAGACTGTGTAATTAATGATCACTTTTCTTTCGAAAGGCCACATCTGAAAACATTTTCCCACGCTGATGGTGGTGGCTTTCGCGCCGAGCGCGCCAAGGGAAAGGAAAGCCAAAACAACGAGAAGGCTCTTCGCGCGGCGGCGGAGGAACATGGCTCCAACCAGTCCGAGAATCAGCAGCGCGGCCGGTTCGGGAAGGATCGCGATCTTGCGGGACAGCTCTATGCCTGTCGACGTGGAGTCGATCATCTCCTTAAGGGTGTAAGTCTCGTTTTTGGGAATGTCAAGGCTTGTGTAGTTCCAAACGACCGTTCCTTCCGCGTCGCTGTCGCCGACATACTCGTAATGGACCAGCTTGTTTATGGAAGGGTCCTTGTCGTTTATGGCTCTGATGGAGATCTCTTTTTCCGATCCGCCAGCCACGGTGGTGGTGAAGCCTATGCTGTCGGTGGGTTTGAGAAGAACAGGTTCTGTTATCTCGCTGCCGTCAAAGTCAAAGGCCGAGGACCAGACGACGTCGGCTGAGACCGTCGCGGCAAAAAAGAGCGCGACGAGCGCTAAAAGGAAAAATTTAACTTTTGACATAAAATTATCCCCTTGTTTTTTAAATGGTTAACTGCCCGCCTCAAAAAAATGAGACAGGCAGTGTGTTTTTGTCATTATTTTCAGGGGGGATTCTAACAAAAATCGATTTTAAAAACAAGGAAATTTTTATTTTCTTGTCTTGTAAAAACTTGCGTTCAGAACTCGACTCCGCCTATATAACGGAGCCCGAGGACGAGGATCTTTTGGATGATCATTCCGAAGTAACGCCATACGGGGGTGTTGATGAGGACGATCATTATTATGAAGCTCGCCATGCTGATCTTTCCGTAGTACTTTCTAAGATCCTGCGGAAGGAAGCTGAACAAAAGATGCGAGCCGTCCAGCGGCGGTATGGGAAGAAGGTTGAAAAGGCAGAGCATCATGCTCATGGCCGCCATGGGGAAAATAAGGTATTGGAAGAAGAGGCTGCCCTGCTGCTCGGGTATCAACGGGAGCAGCCTGACGATGAGGAGCGTGAAGATTGCCAGGATGAGGTTGGAGAAGGGGCCGGCAAGGGCGACGAGGACGTCATCTCTTCTGGGGTGTCTGAGGTTGTAGGGATTGACCGGGACGGGCTTGCCCCAGCCTACGAGCATAAAGGCGCCTGGGGTGAAGATATTGATGAGCGGAATAATGAGCGTTCCCCAAATGTCGATGTGAGGAATAGGGCTCAGGGATATTCTTCCAAGGTTCTTGGCGGTGTCGTCGCCGCACCAATGGGCGGCTAAAGCATGGGCGCTCTCGTGCCAGGCAATGTTGAAGAGCAGTATAAGGAAAAATATGATCTTGGGGAGAAGATCTTCCATCAGCTGATCTTGGTTAAGAGCTCTTTGGCCAAGGCGCGGCCGCTTTCGTAAGCCTCAAGAAGCTTCTCTTCATCGGGGATCATCTTGGCCTGAACGTTGGGAAGGACTAAGGGAATGCCGGCTTTTTCAAAGTAGGCTTTCAGTTCGTCGAAGGCCATGAGGTTCCAGCCATAGGAGCCGAAGATGGCGCCGAGGATGTTCTGGGGCTTAAGGCCTTTGATGTATGTGAAGCAGTCCGCAACCGTCGGGAAGATGCCGTTGTTCATCGTGCAGGTGCCGACAGCTAAAGCGCCGGCGTTCATAAGTTCGCGCATGACTTCGGAACGGTCGGTGCTCTTAAGGCAGATGACTCTTGGGACACAGCCTTCCGCTTCAACGCCTTCCGCAAAAGCGGAGGCGAGCTTTTGGGTGCTTCCCCACATGGTGTCGTAAATGATAACGACTTTTTTCGTGAAGGGCTGGGCGACGTAATTGTCGTACCAGGAGAGAACTTTTTGAATGTCTTCAGGAGTGCGCCAGATGGGGCCGTGATCGGGAGCGATCATGGAAACGGGAAGATTCAGGGCCTTGAACTTGTTTAAGGTAGCGCCGACCATCTTGGCGTAAGGAAGGACGATGTTGGCGAAGTATTTGTCGGATTCTCTTTTGAGAAGGTCCGGGCAGTTCTCGTCGGCGAAAAGTTTCGCGGTGGCGAGGTGCATGCCGAAAGCGTCCTGGGAGAAGAGAAGGTTCCTTTCCTCTAGATAAGAGAACATTGAGTCCGGCCAGTGGATCATCCTCGTTTCCAGGCAGGTGATGTGGAAGTCGCCGAGGTCGATGGTGCCCTTGTCGGGGACCGCTTCGGCGGTGACGTTGCCGTGGAAGAGATCTTGGATCGCTTTTACGCCCATGGGAGAAGCGTAGACTTTCTCCGGGTTCGCAAGCTTTATCATTTCGGGAAGACAGCCGGTGTGATCGAGTTCAGCGTGGTTGGAAATGATGACGTCGATCTTTTGGGGGTCCACAATGGAAGAGATGCGGCTGAGCATCTCTTCCATGTAGGGCCTCTTGACAGTATCAACGAGAGTCACTTTCTCGCCTACTATTAGGAAGGCGTTGTAGGTCGAGCCGCGTTCCGTTTTATAGCCGTGGAAATCCGCGAGCTGCCAGTCGATGGCGCCCACCCAGTAAACGTTTTCCGCTATTTTTTTAGCATTGAAAGGCTTCGTCATCTGTCTTCTCTTTTAGTTTTTTGTTTTATTTCTCGGGATTGATCTCAAGGAGTTCAACGTCGAAGATAAGGGCAGCGCCGCCGGGAATATTGGCGCCCGCGCCCATGTCGCCGTAGCCTAGGTCGCTGGGAATAAAGAAGCGGTACTTGGAGCCCACGGGCATGAGCTGCCGACCTTCAGTCCAACCTTTGATCACTCTGTTCAAAGGGAAGGAGGTCGGTTCGCCGCGATCGTAAGAGCTGTCGAATTTCGTGCCGTCAACGAGCGTGCCGGCATAGTGGACTTTCACGGTGTCGGTGGCTTTCGGCTTGGCGCCTTCGCCTTCTTTGATGACCTGGTATTGAAGTCCGGATTCCGTAACTTTGACGCCTTCTTTCTTGGCGTTATCTTCAAGGAATTTTGCGCTTTCGACTTTGACTTTTTCCGCTTTGGCTTTGGCTTCTTCAGCTTTGACTTTGGCCTTGGCTTTCACCACTTCGTCCATAGCGTCCATGGCAGCCTTGCGGCCGGCTTCGTCGAGGCGGGGTTCTTTGCCCTCTTTGGCGGCGTTGATGCCGGCTACGATCTCATCCTTGTCAAGGGCGTCGATGCCGTTGGCGGAAAAGTTTTTCCCGACCTGATAGCCGGTGAAATAGCTGAGAACGCCTTTTTCGTCCTGGAAATCTTTCTCTTCGCCAGCCTGCATATGCGCCATGAAAGCCACGTGCTGGGCTTTCAATTCGTCCTGTTTGACCTTCGGTGCGGCATTGGCATAGCCGTCATCGATGCCTTCCAATAATTTTTCCGGGAAAAGGGGGAGTTTGTACTGTTTGTTGTTGGTGTACATCTCGTAGCCTAAGGAATAGGAAAAGTCTTTCATATTCGGTTTTACTTCCTCTTTTTTGGTGGTTTCCTGTTTTTCAGTGTTGGCCGTTTCTTTTTCTTCAGCGGCGAAGATAGTGAGCGTGCCGAAAAGCAGAAGCGTCAAAAGCAAAATGTTTTTCATGAGTTGCCTCTTATTTAATGGAGATTAGAGAATCGAAATATCCCTCCGGCTTGTCAAAACCTAATAAGGCCAGAAGCGTGGAGGCGATGTTGCCAAGCCCCGGTTTGTTGCTGGTCTCGGCGAGTTCGTAACGCGCGGTGTCGGGACCGGCGATGACGAAGGGGACCGGATTCAGGGTGTGGCTGGTAAGCTGTTTGTATTGTCCGCCGGCGCCCATTTCCGGTTCGCCGGTCTTTTTGTTGCAGGAGATCATCTGCTCGCAGTTGCCGTGGTCCGCTGTGAGGACCATTGTTCCGCCTTTTGCCTTCACTGCGGCATAGATCATGGCCACAGCCTCGTCAACGGCCTTTACGGCCTCGGTAGCGGCCGCCATGGAGCCCGTGTGGCCAACCATGTCGCCGTTGGCCAGGTTGCAGCGCAGGAATTTGTATTTCCCGCTCTCGATGGCGGCGACGAGAGCCTTGGCGATCTCGATGGCTTTCATCCTGGGCGCCTGGTCGAAGGGCACCTTGTCGGATTCTATTTCCTGCCAGGTCTCGAGCTCATCGTCGAACTTGGAGGAGTTGTTGCCGTTCCAGAAATAAGTCACGTGGCCGAATTTCTGAGTTTCGCTGATGGCGAACTGGGAGACTTTGTTGTAGGAGAGATATTCCGAGACGGTGCGGTCGATCTGCGGAGGGCTGACGAGATAGACAGGCGGCATATGCGTGTCGCCGTCGTATTCCATCATGCCGGCATAGACGACCTTCGGGAATCTCTTTCTATTGAAGCCTTTGAAATTCTCTTCCGTAAGAGCGCGGCTTATTTCCAGGGCGCGGTCGCCGCGGAAGTTGAAGAAGACGACAGAGTCGCCGTCGTTGATGGTCGTGAGCGGCTTTTCGGGATCGTTGGGATCGCTGACGACGAAGGCCGGCAGATACTGGTCGTCCTGCTTGGAGTCTATTCTCAGGCTTCTTATGGCTTCCATGGCGTTGGGGAACTTGGCTCCTTCGCCCAGAACGTGGGCGTTGTAGCCTCTCTCAACGATCGTCCAGTCAGCTTCGTAGCGGTCCATAGTGGTGACCATACGGCCGCCGCCGGAGGCGATGAAATAGCGTCTGGTTTTGCCGCTGGCTTCCGCCTGGCGCCTGAGCGACCAGAGGTAATCTTCCAGTTCACCGAAATATCTGAGAGCGGAAAGGGGCGGAACGTCGCGGCCGTCAAGAAGCGCATGAACATAGACCTGCTCGACGCCCTTCTCATCGCACTCCCCTATCATCGCGATAAGGTGCGCGATGTTGGAGTGCACGTTGCCGTCGGAAAGAAGGCCGATGAAGTGGATGAGGGCCTTGTTGTCGAGGGCGTTGCCGATTATTTTCTTCCAGCCTTCGCCCTGGTAGATCTTCTTTTCAGCGATGGCTTTCGCGACAAGGCTGGCGCCCTGGTCGAAGACTCTGCCGGCGCCCATGGCGTTGTGGCCGACTTCGCTGTTGCCCTGGTCGGCGTCGCTCGGCATACCGACGGCGGTGCCGTGGGCCTGCAGCCTTGTGCTGATCTTTTCGTTGTCTATTAAAGCGTGGAGCGTTTGGGGATTGGCGGCTTCATAAGCGTTGCCGGGATAGCCCTCTTTGGAGCCTTTGAAGATCCCGACGCCGTCCATGATGACGAAGACCAAAGGTCCTTTCACACCGTCATAATTCGGCAGTTTTTTCAGAGTGAGATCCATAGCTGTTCCTTATTTGGTTATTAAGGAACATTATATCATAGTTCAGTGGGACTATTCCCTGGAAATTACCCTGAATTGGGCCTTGCCGTTGTCTTCCGCGCTCTGGGCCAGGTCGCTTCTGTCAACGATGACGTCCATTACGGAACGCGCGATGACCTTGTCGCCCTTCGTTTCGTCGAACTGAGGATCGTTTGTGACTTTTTCTACGGTGTCCGCTATCACCTTGATGCGGTATTGATCGCTTCTAACGGTGATAAGGTTGGAGATCTCGCTGAAGATCTTGGGCGTCATGCCCTGGATGTCAAGGATGTCGGCGGTGTTCTTGTAGGGCTTGATCTTGTTTCCGGAACGGTCGATGCCCTTCTCGATGGCCGCCGCGATGGCGGGCGTCACGCCCTTGAGGGCGGAGAGGACTCGCGGCGTGGCGGTGTTGATGTTGATCTTGCCGCTGGTTTGTCCGGGAGCGAGGAAAGCATAGTCGAACCAGGCTTTGCCGGAAGTTTCCTGACCCCTCAGGTTGTGGGGTATGATCTTGAGGCGTATGCCGCCGTGAGGAGAAATGTGCGCCGCGTGAATGAGACCGCAGTAAACACGGTCGTTCTTGTCGATCTGCAGACGCTGCGTCTGGCTGCCCATGAGGTAAGGATTGTCGCTGGTGATACGCATCTTGTCATCCGGCAAGGGAAGCCTGTCGTATTCGCCTTTCGTGAAATTGTAAGCGTAAACTTCGATGGTGGCGTTGTGGTTCTCTTCGAGGAACTCTGTGGTCTTGATCGAGTCGTTAAGACCGAAGACGTAAAGACCGTAATCGCTCTTCAGAAGCCCTTTATTCTGCCATTCCCAGACGCCCTCGTCGCCTTCCTTGTCGGTGTAGTACATGGCCGTCGCGTAGCCGGGGCCGACGCTGACCATGTCGCCCTTCTTCAATCTCAGCTGCTTCTCGTTAGGAGCCGTCAGGCCTTCCACCAAAACGCTGCTGCCGGTGTTGGACTTGATCGGTATCTTTTCCCCTTTGAAGTTGCCGGAAAGGACGCGCAAAGTCTGGCCCGTCCAGGCGTTCGGCGACCAGGCGGCGTCTTTTACGCTGATGTTGTCGCCGTTGGCGTTCTGCACTTCGCCGAAAGCGGCTTTCCAGCCGCTCTGGTGCACGCCTTCCTCTTCGCCGTCAAGGCGGATGCCGGAAGTCGTGAAATATTTGCTAAGAGCTTTAAGAGTTTTGACGCCGCCCCTTCCCTTCGTTCCGACGGTGGACCAGGAATCGGCTGTCCTGACGTTCAGGACTTCGCCGACGTTGGCAAGGTGGTTGTTCTTGATGTGCGTCAGGCTGTGCTTCCTGAAAGTTCGGCTCTTGGCCTTGTCAATGGTTCCGCCGAAAGTCGGATGGCTGACGGAGTGCCAGATATAGTGAGCCGGGTCAGCTTTCTCAGTTGAGAAACCGATCTCATCTTTGGTAAGACTGCCGTATTCTGTCGTACGGGCTGCGATCTGGCCATATTCGTTCTTAAGCGTGAAGGAGACGAAACCGCCCTGGCGTGGCAAGCCCCTCACACGTATCTGGTCACCGGCTTCCAGACCGCTGTTGACAGCGTCGCCTACGCCGATGTCGATGACGTGCGAAGTGTTGTTGTAAACATACTTGAACATGCCGTTCGGAGCGTCATAGCCGCCTCTCGGGTGGCGTGTGGAGACGAACTCGATGATCTCGCCCTTAAGCTGGTCGCGTTTCCAGTCTGCGCCTGTTACGGTAATGTAACTGTGGCCGTAGTTGTAACCGGAGACCTTGATAACGTCGTAGAGAATGCCCCAGTTGTCAGCCGGCAGTTCGAAGACAGGGATCTCGTTCTCCTTGTTGTGCCCGTAGCTGCCCGTGCCTTTGCAGTACTCAATGTCGAAGATCTCCTTGTTGGAGGTCAGGTAAAAATAACCGCCGGGCGCGATCATGGGGTTCGGATCGTCGTAGTAGCCGCCGTACGCTCTGCTGTAGTGCTCAGCCTTGTCTATCCGCGCCAGGTCAAAAGATTCCACACCGGTGTTGACGACCACCGACCAGTTCTTCAAAGAGATAGGAGCGGAACTGATATTGATGAGCTCCACGATGTCCGGACGGAAGAAATACAGAGAGTCGCTGCTATTGACGTTCTTTCCTGATTGGTTCGCACCGGACTTCTTGCATTTTTTGGAAGAAGTCAAATATAGGGAAAGGAAGCCGTTGCGGTTTGGTTTCTGCGGCTTGCCGTCCTTGTACTTGTAACGCAGGAGATAATTGCCGCGCCAGTCTTTGTCCTCCTGAGTGACGGAATACTTGGAAGGAATGCCGTCCATATCCATTTCTCTCAGATCGGAGCGCTTGAAGCCGCACCAGTTGTTTTTGAAAGCTTGGTTGGCGCTGTAGATGAGGTAGTAGAATTTTTCCTGTTTCGGAGTGTTGGGCCTGGTGTAAAAAAGGCCTGTCTGCTCTTTGCGGTCGGTCCAGACCGCCGCGGAAGTCATCCAGTGCGACCAGATGCCTATCCTGTCGTTGGCAGTGTTTGTCTTAACGCCATCCAGGAAAGATTCTAAACCGCCCGGCACTCTGATGGTTATGCTCTTGTTGTTGCCGGCGGAGCTGCCTTCGATCTCGAAGCCTTTGGATACGGCGGTCCTGGTGCCCGTCACATGGTGGACAATGCATGTGGCGTTCTTCCACTGGTCCTTGAGCCATCCGTCAACTTCCGCCTTCATGAAAGTGTTGTAATCCCCGCTTGTGTACATCGGGTTTTCCAACCTTATCTCAGCCTTGTTGCCCGAGGTCCTTACATCCTTGATGCGCCAGTATGTGCGCATGGAGCTGGGAGAGAAGGCAGTTTGGTCATAGTCCCACAATCCGGCGTAGATGCGGTTGGCGAACATCACATGGTAGCTGTTCTCGTCTTTTCTGCCGTAGCCCTGGTGGTCTGTCTCCACGATCCAGCTGCCGTCGTGCGCCATAATCTCGTTGAAGCAAACGGCTTCGATACCGTACGTACTTTCAATAGTTGACAGCACGTGGTTCTCGTCCGTATAGTCCGCCATATTTACGACCAGTTCGCGCAGCGCCGTCGAGGAGTTTTCAAAATTGTACTCCAGGTTGGCGTTTCGCATCACCCTTCTCAGCTGCTTCATATCGGAGTTATTGATGTTCAGCTGGCGGAAAACTTTTCCTGATGTCTCGTCAAAATAGCTCTCTTGGGAACGGGATGTGATGGTAGCGTAGTGCTTGATGGTGTCCTCAAGGGAACGGCTGAGATTCTGCTTGTTGGGGGCGATAAGCGAAATGACTTCCCTCAGATTCAGGAAAGCCTTGTCATCCCAGACCAAATGGTCAGGATTGTATTCTTCCGGCTCATCCACGCCCTCATCCCTCTCGTCCACGAGAAGGTTGGCGTTGTTGTCGATCTCGTCGGAAGCATACTGGGAGGCGTTCAGGTTGTCGTCAACGTTGGCCTGCCCGGGCTTCTGGTCGCGGCCGTAACGGTACATCAGGATATTTTTCCCTGCCTCCGGGGAAATGGGCAGTCCGGCTTTGCCGTTTTCGCCCGTAAGCATCACTTCAAAAGTCCCGAAACCCTCGTTCTGCTCTTTGCTGGAAAGCGCGGTGGCGGTGTTGACGTTAATTTTCGCAAGCTCGTCCTCGACCATGACGGCATAACGGCCTATTACCCTATCATTGGCGTCCCTGACATAGATCCAGCGCGCCATGTGCGTTTTGTCGCCGTGCGTCCCGTCCATGTCGACGGCCTGGTCGCCTTTTTTTGGCTTGAAAGTCTGTGACCAAGACTCGCTGTAATCGTCGTAGGCGGAGGAATTGTAATAGTCTTCCCTCAAAAGGCCGTAAGCGTGCTGCAGAGCGGACTGGGCGAGCATATCGGACTGCGTCTGGCCGACCGAGATGGCGCCGGACTGGCTCTCCAAGCCGATGAAAGTCGCAAAAGTCGCAGAAAGTATGGAAAGAACGGTCAGGACCGTCAAAACCATCAAAAGCGCAACGCCTCGGGGGGCGGAAAGATTTTTGAAAGACTTTTTCATATCACAAAAATTAAATTATCGATTAGTAGATTTTACAAAATCCGCAGTTTTTATTCAATGAACAAGACCATTCTCAAAAAGTTCAAGTGTATTTATGGTAAAATTTCCTCTAATCAGCCTTAAGTCACCACAATCAGGAAATCCAATTATGACAAGCGATTCTGTGAAAATCGGTTTGGAACGCGCTCCGCACCGCGCGCTCCTCAACGCTTGCGGCGTCAGCCGTGAGGATCTTAAAAAGCCCTTCATCGCCGTCTGCAATTCTTACGTCGGCATCATCCCCGGACACGCCCATCTTCAGGAGGTTGGCAAAATAGTTAAGGAAGCTGTCAGGGAAGCCGGCGGCGTCCCCTTCGAATTCAACACCATCGGCGTCTGCGACGGCATCGCCATGGGGCACGAGGGCATGAAGTACTCCCTCCCCTCCAGGGAGATCATCGCCGACTCCGTTGAGACGATGCTAAGAGCTCACTGCTTCGACGGCGTAGTCTGCATCCCCAACTGCGATAAGATCGTCCCCGGCATGCTCATGGGCATTCTGAGAGTCAACATACCGACTATCTTCGCTTCCGGCGGCCCCATGCTGGCCGGCCACTCCAAGGACGGCAAGAAAGCCCTCGACCTTATCAGCATCTTCGAAGCTGTGGGCGCCCGCAGCCAGGACATTATAAACGACGCACAATTGGAAGAAGTCGAGTGCGAATCCTGCCCGGGCGTGGGCTCCTGCTCCGGCATGTTCACCGCCAACTCCATGAACTGCCTGTGCGAAGCGCTTGGCATCGCGCTTCCGGGCAACGGCTCCCTCCCCGCCGTCTATCCTGAAAGGAAAGAGCTCTGGAAAGCCGCCGGACGCCGCATCGTGGAAATGGTAAAAGAAAACCTTCGCCCGAAAGACATCATCACCGACGCTTCCTTAGAGAACGCCCTGACCCTGGACATGGCCATGGGCGGCTCCTCCAACACCATTCTGCACTCCCTGGCCATCGCCAAGGAAGCGGGCTTAGGCTTCGACCTCAAGCGCATCGATGAAGTCAGCAAAAGAGTGCCGACCATCTGCAAAGTCAGTCCCTCCTGCTCGTATCACATGGAGGACGTAGACGCCGCCGGCGGCGTCTCCTCAATTCTTTGCGAGATCAGCAAGATTGAAGG
>JAFSWV010000191.1 GCA_017444325.1 bacterium
AGCGAAAAGGTCGCGAAGATCAATATCAATGAAGCCCTGAAACTCTACGACAAGGGCATGGTGCAGATAGATGCCATCGACTCTTTCGGAAACTACAGCACCGTGACTCTGACCGAACCCATTCCTTCCGCCTCCAGCAGAAAGTACGATTTCAGCGATTTCGAACCGGGCAAAGTTGACAAGCAGCAGGGCCTGATGCCCCTTGACAGCGACAGCCAGGGCGAAATAGTCGAAGATCCCGAAGAAGGAAAGGTCCTGTGGTCCCATCACGGCGGAAGCGGAATCATGGCGCCCATGGCCCTGAAGCCCGAGGACGCTTCGTCCAAGACTTTGGAATTCAGAGTCAGGGTGAAACCCTGCCTCGGGACATGCTACCTTGATTTCAAGGACATCAGCGGCGACTCCCTTTTCTACGCCTTCATTACGGAGGATGGAAAGATGGAGCTCAACAGCGGCGACAAGACCACCTCGCCCAAGGCCAGGATCAAGGAAGAGTGGCAGGATTGGATCTTCGTCATCAACCTTCAGAAGAAAGCCCTGACCAGAGTCGTCATAGGTGGCAAGGCTTATGTTCTCAGCAATTTCAATCTTGGCAGCGACGGCTTCTGCGAATGCTGCTGGCTGAAAGACGTAGGCGATAAGGGTTCTTTCTTCAAGATGTGCAGCGGCAAATATATCCAGAAATGAAAAACATCCTCTTAATTGGCGGCGCCGCTCTGCTGCTATGCGGCTGCGCTGTAACTGAAGAAAGAGTTCACAACAGGAGCCACGTTCTGTTGAGCGAACCATTGGCGATGGAAGTTTACGCTCCCAAGGGCGGAAAACCGAAGTTTGCCAGGAACGAGACCTATGCTGGCAAAGAGCTTAAAAACGGCGGCACGACTTTTGAAAGAGGCCTTTCCGTGACGGGCGACGCCATTCTCGTCTATGCCCTGAACGAGGACAAGACGACTCTGGAAACATGCGTCTGCATGGACGAGAGCTCGCCTAAGGAAGCGAAGGCGAACGTCAAGATCAAAGGCAACGGCAAGACCATTTGGGAAGAGGATCTCAAGAAGAGTTCCTTTTTTGAAGTCAAACAGGTCTTCAAGGGCGCCGAAAACATAGTGATCGAAGTGACGGGTGACCAGGACGCGGTGGTCGATCTCTTGGAGCCGAAATTGGAAGGCGGCGTCAAGCTTAGGGAAACCATGGTTTTCGGCCGCACCAATTACGCCTCGCAGTGCAAACTGGATAACTTCCAGCCTTTCCCGACCGAGAACAAGAAAGGCGTTACGGTCTTCTGCCGTCCCAGCGATCTTGATTACGGCCCGGTCATCGGCGCAAGCAACGCTTACGCCTGCGTTATGGTCGCGCCCAACCATCACGGCATGCTGGTGCATTACGGCCCGGACAGCCAGCACACTTTCGGCGGAACTATCCAGGGCTTTTTGCAGCCGGAAGAGGAGATCGTTCCGACCAGGAAGTACGGCGCCGTAGTCGCCAACACCAAGAGCTGGAAATGGCGGGTGGAGGAAGACGGAGCCATCAGAGTCTTGGCCTCGCCCGACCTTTTGAACGGCGTCAGGAGAATGATCGTTTACCGCCTTGACTCAAGAAGCGGCGAACTGAGCATCGACGCCATGTCGAAGAATATCACCAACCACGATGTCATTTCCTGCCTGTCTCTGGTAACGCGCTTCCCGGAAGGGTATCCCGTCGCCATCCAGGCTGAGAAGGCGCGCCCCGGGTACTCGCTGGTCAAAGGCTCGGACGAGGGGATCGTCGCCAAGGAGGGAGTGGTCCTCATAAACCAGCTGGAAGACTGGTATCCTCTGAAGGGACCGCAGAAACTTCTGCAGAAGGAGAGCGGGGATTTCCTGCTCGTCCAGAAGAACGGCTATTTCCAGTCCCAGTCCCAGGCGCCGAAGAACGGAAACTACCCATACGACGGTCTGAAACTAGGCCTATACAACTCCAAAAGCGGAGTTTTGGTGACCCAGTACGGCGAAAAGCTCAAAATGTCAAAAAGCCAGACGCTCCACCTCAGAGTCAAGCTTGACCTGGTCGGCTCCTAGGCTTCTTGACTTCCAAAATGACATCTGATAGAATGTGTCTAGTGAACTTTTATTTATAACGCCTCCGTGTCTTCGGACGCGGTGGAAAACCACAACAACAAAAAAACAAGTAGGAAGGAATACTATGAAGAAACTCATGACCCTCTTAGTCCTGGTCGCTTTTGTTGGCACCGCTTTCGCTGAAGTCGAAATGCAGTGTCCTGACGGCTCCTGCGGTGGTACGCAGGTCGCCGTTAACTACAAGTGCGTCGAAAAACAGCAGTGCAAACCCTATGCGCTCAACGTCGTTTCTTGCAACACTTGCGCCAAGCCCGCTTGCACTCCGTGCTGCAGCCCCTGTGGCGGTTACGTCTTCGTGAACTGCTGCCAGCCCTGCCAGCCCTGCCAGCCTGAGCCCAAGACCACCGACAACGTTTGGGTGAAGATCAACAAAGCCTGGGCCCGCGGCTTCGACAACATGATCGCCAGCCCCGCTGAAGTGACCGAAGAAGCTTTCATGGGCAGCGCTGCTGTTCCGATCTTCGGTTTCGTTTTTGGCGCTGCTGAAGGCGTCTTCATCGGCACTGCCCGCTTCCTTTGCGGTCTGTCCGATTGCCTGCTCTTCGGCCTTGCTGAGGATGGCTTCTACAATGCCGTCAGCCTGACCCCGGTCTGGGAAGATGACTGCTGGCCGAAGCTCCCCTCCATCTGGGAAGAATGCGAAAAGAGCGAATGCCCTCAGAAGTAATTTTGAGTCATCCCAAATAAAAAATACCCGCGCTAACCCGCGGGTATTTTTTTATGTTTTGCTATAATAATTAAAGTTTATTTTACGCATTACATATAATAAGGAAGGAAAAGCTCATGACTAAGAAACGCAAGATCCTTGTTACCAGCGCGCTGCCCTACAGCAACGGCCCCATCCATATAGGACACATCGCCGGGGCGTATCTGCCGGCTGACATCTTCGTCCGCTACCACCGCTTGAAAGGCGACGACGTCGTTTTTATCTGCGGCGCCGACGAGCACGGCGTTCCTATTACAATAGCGGCCAGGAAGCGCGGCATAAGCCCGCAGCAGTTGGTTGACGAGTATTACGTTTTGAACAGGGACAGCTTCGCCGGACTGGGCATAAAGTTCGACAATTTCTCCCGCACTTCCTTGCCGATACATCACGCCACCAGCCAGGAATTCTTCCTTAAAATGCACCGCGACGGCAAGCTGGTCTCCAAGGAAAGCAAGCAGTTCTTCGACGAGGAGCACAAGATGTTCCTGGCCGACCGCTACGTCCAGGGCACCTGCCCGCACTGCGGCAACACGAACGCCAGGGGCGACCAGTGCGAGAAATGCGGAAGCTGGCTCGATCCCATGAGCCTCATCAATCCCAGGAGCACGATAAGCGGGACCGTGCCCGTCGTCAAATCCACTACGCACTGGTACCTTCCCATGGCTCGTTTCCAGAAGGAGCTGGAAGACTGGCTTGCGACGAAGAAAGACTGGAAGGACAACGTCATGAACTACTGCGGCGGCTGGTTCAAGGAAGGGCTTGAAGACCGTGCCATCACAAGAGACCTTGAGTGGGGCATTCCCGTTCCGCTGCCTGACAGCGAAGGCAAAGTCCTCTACGTCTGGTTCGACGCGCCCATCGGCTACATTTCCGCTACCAAAGAATGGGCGGAAAAGATAGGGGAGCCGGATCGCTGGAAAGACTACTGGAAGAATCCGGAGTGTGAACTTATACACTTTATAGGTAAAGACAACATCGTTTTCCATGCCATCTTTTTCCCGGCCGTCCTGATGGCTCAGGAAGGCTACAATCTGCCGAGCCAGATCCCCGCCAACGAGTTTTTGAATCTAGAGGGCAGGAAACTCAGCACCAGCCGCGACTACGCCGTCTGGGTGCCAGATTATCTCAAGAGTTTCGCTCCCGATATCCTGCGCTACACGCTGGCCGCCAACCTGCCGGAAAACAAGGACGCGGACTTCTCCTGGAAGATGCTGCAGCGCTGCAATAATGATGAGCTTGCCAATATTCTGGGCAACTTCATCAACCGTACGGTGACTTTCCTTCACAAGTATTTCGGAGGAAAAGTTCCCGACGATGTGATCCTCAAGCCGGAAGACAAGGCGATCCTCGATGAGATGCGCCTCGGACTTAAGGAAACGGGCGACCTTATCGACCATTACAAGAATCGCCAGGCAGTCAACAGGGCCATGGATATGGCGAGGGCGGCCAACCGCTATTACGACGCCTGCGAGCCCTGGAAACTCAGGAAAGAGAATATGGAGCGCTGCGGCGCCGTCATGTACACCTGCGCCAGGATCATCAGGGCCTTGAACACAGTCTTTCATCCCTTCATTCCGTTCTCCGCCGATGCGCTTTTCGACATGATGAACTTCTCGGGCAAGCTTTGCGATACCGAATGGGACGACGCCTGGAAGGAAGAAGTCGCCGGCACCGTTATCAAGGAGCCCAGGATCCTCTTCTCAAAGCTGGAAGACAAGGACATTGAGCCGGAGCTCCAGCGTTTGGCCAAGGCCGTCGAGCGCATGGAAAAGGAAGAGGAAGCCGAGAAAAAAGCTGCGGATGAATACGCCAAGTCCGCCGAGGAGAAAAAGGCTTCTTCCGAAACGCCGGAAGGAACGATAAGCCTTGAAAAGATCTCCATCGAGGATCTTGAGAAGATCGATCTGAGAGTGGGCAGGATCTTGGAAGCGGAAGCTGTTCCCAAAGCTGACAAACTTCTTAAGATGCAAATCTCCTTCGGGTCCGAGACGCGCCAGATACTGGCCGGCATCGCGCTTTACTATAAACCCGAAGAAGTCGTTGGCAAGAACGTCGTGGCCGTCTGCAATCTTCCGTACCGCAAACTGAAAGGCCTCGAATCGCAGGGCATGCTCCTTTGCGCCTGCACCGACGACAAAGTTACGCTTCTGACGACCGACAGCGCGGAAGTCGAGCCCGGAACATCAATCCAGTGACTATTATGAAAAAAGCTTTCCTTTTCTTAGCTGTTCTTCTTTCTGTTTGCGTCAGCGGCTGCAAAGTGGGAGCCGGCTGCGCCCTGCCCTTTGCAGCGATTGGCGACACGCTCGTCGCGCCTCTGAACGGCGTCGAATGGTGCTCCGACAAACTCATCGATCTCGGCGACGACCATCAGATGAAAGTTTACGAAGAGACGAGGAACACTACTTACGGAGACCTCGCCGCTTACACGGCTTGGGTATATTATCTGCCGGGCTATATATTGTGGCCCATCGGCGCTCTGGCGCCCAGCGAGCTCTATCCTATGACGAAGAGCTGCATGGCTGTTCTGAATGACGAGAACAGCACCACAAAGAAAGAGGAAACCGCCAACGCCCGCTATGAAGAGAGAAAGAAACTGGACGAACTCTACAAGGGCGAGGAAGAATCTTTCCAGGAATGGTGATATGGCGAAGATGACGAGGTTCGGAGTCTCCCTGGAAGAGGGTCTCCTTAAGAAATTCGACGCGAAGATAGAAGCGATAGGCTACCGCAACCGCTCCGCGGCTTTGCGCGACCTCGTCCGCCATTTCCTGAAAGAAGGCTCAGAACTGAAATGCAAAGGCGAGATATTTGCCGTTGTGACGATCGTCATGAAGATCTCCGGAGAAGAGATGAAAGCTTTTTCGGATCTGAAGCGCTCCCTGGGCCCGATCGTCAAAAGTTCCCAGGTCCAATTCGGTAATAAAGATTATTTCCTGGACGTCTGCGTATTGTTTGGCGAGCAGATTGAACTTAAGGAAGCCGCCGAGCGTTTGATGGGATCGAAGGGAATACTTTCCAGCAGCGTTCAATATTACGACATGCTGCCGCCCTGCCACTCTTAAAGCGGCAGGATCTTTTCCTTGTTTTTCTTGATCGCTGTCTTGACTATGTTGGTGACAACGATCTTTTTTATTTCAGTGCGCAATCCCTGGCAGATGTCCAGCTTTTCTCCCTGGGCTGTCAGAAGCTTGTTGGTAACGATGTAGGAAACGTTGTTGGTGACAACGGCCGGCGCAATGTTGGTCACGGCGATCATGGGGGGCGGCTTCACATAATGTTTCTTGATAAAATCGATCATGTGGTCGGGGTCGAAGGTGGCCGTTCCGAAGATGCTGTTTTTCTGGGCTTTCTGGAGCAAAAAGAGATTTCTGGTTCCGTTCAGCCTGTTTTGGGAAATGGAGGTGGGAAGGTAAGTCGTCTTGTCGAAAGTCAGCCTGACTGAAAGGAAGAGGTCCCTGGCCAGGGCGCTTTCGGGAGTCAGGTCAAGCGCTATCTCCTTGGAGTTCTCTTCGGCTATTGTGATGCTGTAATTCTCCAATAAGTATTTTATCGTCATGAAGCCCGCGAAGACGACTTCCATCTTGCTGTTGTTGACGACGAGCGTTTTGTAGCTTTTCTTGCCCTGTTCCATGGTGAAGAGCTGGGCGCCGTCCAGTATTGTCACGGCTGCTTTGGGTGCGTAGTATTCGAAGCGCATCCTGAAGTAAAGCCTTTCCTCGTCCGTCTCCTCCTTGCTGTAGCGCTCTCTTTCAAGGTAGAAGCGCCCGTAAGTCTCTTCGCCCGGATCGTCGTGCTTGTCATACTCGCATTGCTTGAAATAAGCGCAGTAGGTGCGGGTGTGCCTCGCGGAATAGTCGATGGCGGCAATGACTTCGTCAAGGTGTTTTTTCGCCTCGTTCGTTTCCTTTTCGCTGCTCGCTCCCAGAAGGAAGAGCAGGGAAAGGGGAAGCCAACACATCTTACTTAGCCTTTTTAAAATACGAGGCATCGAAATAATTGGTTGGGAGGCTGACGTTAAAAGCGGGGGAAGTGAAAAAGAGGGTGATATCCTGGCCGTTCAGCTTGACCTGGCGCAGTCTTTCCGGCAGCCCCGTCTTTTTGGAGAAATCAACTTCCGCTTCGGAGAAGAATTCCTTGGCGAAAGAGCTTTTGGGAGTAAGCCTGAAGGAGATCTTATCGACTTCGGGTTTGTTAAAGGCAATGTCGTAGTGGCGTTTCAGAGCGACGGGCGAGACGAAAGTCGAGAAGACCATGTCGGCTCTGTTGGGGTCCCTGGAAGGGGAGAACTGAGGTTCGGTCATATCGTCCGTATAGATGAGAATGCCGTTGGGAGCGAGTATGGTGACGGATTTTTCCGGCTCCGTGTAGTCAAAGCGAAGAAAACAGTTGGTCGCGCCGGGAGCTGCTTTGCGGCAAAAGCTCAGTTTGCCTTTGTGCTCGCTCTCTTCCATGAAAAGCGGATCCTTGTCGAGCTGCCTGAAGTCGGCGGTGAAACTTGCGAGATTCTTGACTTTTTCCCCAAGCGAAGAGAGCGCGGCGTCAACTTCGTTTGTGCTTTCCGCCTGAAGGTAAAGAGCTGCTAAAAAAAGAAGAAAGAAGATTTTTTTCATAAGTTCGCTTCAAGTTTTTTGGCGTATTCCACCACTTCCGGCCTCTTTATTTTGAAGTGTTCCACGACGGTCGGAAGATCTCTGTTCATTATTTGTTCTGGCTCGATCCCTTCCAGCCATTCGTAGGGAAGGTTGTCGAAGCCGATCCTGTCTGTCGAATGGGAGTCGGAGCTGATGATTATGGGAAGCTTGTATTCCGCGGCGACTCCTAAGAATTTCCGCCACTCTTTTTCCTGAAAATCGATCTTACTTAGATTGAATTCCAACACGGTGTTGGTATCGAGGGCGACTTTGGCTATTTCCACATAATCCATGGGGTACCAGGGATTGACGGGATGGCTTATAACGTCGACGTGAGGGTTTTCCATCGCCTTGTACAAGCCTTTTTTTATGTCGCTGAGCAAAACGTTCCTCACCCAGCCGAAGGTGTGCGTCCCCACAAGGACGATATCCAGCTGCGCTTTCACTTCGTCCGGAAGCGCCGTACAGCCGTCGGTGTCTATGAGGTCGTCCTCTACGCCGTAGAGCATCATGACGGGGAGGTTCTTGGGCGCGATCTTGCTCAGATTGGCGAAATAGCCGATGTGCGGGCAGCGGGCGATACTTGGCCCGTGCTCGGTAACGGCGAAAGCCTGCAGGCCCTTTTCAAATGCGGCCTGCGCCATCTCCTCCCAGGAGCCGTCCGCATGGTCGCTCGCTATAGTGTGGGTGTGAAGGTCGGTTTTAGGAGTAGGTATTCTGTTCATACATCTAAATTATAGCATTAATGGGGAGAGTTTTTGCGTGATTTGCTGTGCGCTTATATGGTATAATCAATATAATTGAATATCTAGTTTTTCTCTTAATGGTTAACCTCGATGAAAAGGCCACGATCGTGAAACATCGTCCGCTCGCCGCCGCATTTGTTCTCTGCACTACCCTTGCAGCGCAGGCCGCCGCGCCTTGTTTCACCGTGAAACTCCGCCTCGACCTCTCCGATGTTAAAGCAGACGAAGAGCTCTACGAGGTCGGCTGCGCGAAGCTCGCGCTTCGCATGGCCGGGCAAAACGAAGATCTGAAGTCGTATGACAACCGGAGCGGCAACTACCTCAACTTTCCGATGCCCGACGGTTCGTGCCCTGTCATCGAGGCGACGATCTGCGAGACAGGCGGGCGCGTAGGCGTACCGCTCGGCGCGCTTCCGCGCGCGGACGTCATTCACGACGTGACGATCAACTTTGCCATGTCGCGCTGGACGATCCTCGTGGACGGCGTGCGGGACGACGACATGCCGCCCGATCCGGACTCCATCCCCTGGACAGCCGAAGCTAAGGAGCGAATCCTCTCGCCGCGAGTGAAGAAGGTCTCCTTCTCGTCTCCCGCGCTTGCGGACGCCCTTCCCGAGACGCCTGATTCCCGCCGCATAACGCGCCCGATCCAGTATTGGACGCCCGACGATCCCAACGCCTGGGTGGGTGACGTGGCCGTCGGAAGCTTCAAGGGGCGCTTCCATGTGTTCTACCTATTTGACCGGCGTCATCATGGATCGGGAGGCGGCGTGGGACGGCACTACTTCGCGCACATCTCCTCATCTGACCTCGTCAACTGGGAAGAACATCCGGCCGCCGTGCCGCTTGACGAATGGTGGACGTCCCTGGGCACCGGCACGCCGTTTCTTTATGAGGGCAAGCTCCATCTTGCGTACGGGCTGCACACGAGCCGCCTCACTAAAGACCCCGCCTATCCGATCGGCGCCACCTACGCGGTATCCGACGACGGCATCCGCTTTACGAAGTCGCACCGGATCGTCCACGCCACGCAGAACCCAACCATCTACAACCGCACGGACGGTCTTCTTGGGCTGGTGACTGGCTACGGCATGGCCGGAACGATTCTGAAGAGCGATCACATCGGCGACTGGACGCTGCAGGACGACACGGTGCCAATAGACGGGGACTGTCCCTGCCTTTTCGAGTGGAACGGCCGCTATTACCTGTTCCAGGGCTTCACGAAGTTCGCCTACAGTCCCACGGGAGAACCGGGCTCGTTCGTAAACTGGACGGACACAGGCCTCGCACCGTACGAAGGGCTTTCCGTGCCGATGGTCGCGACGTTTGGCGAAAACCGCCGCATCATGGCCGGCTGGCTCAACCATATTCACGGCTGGGGCGGCTGGCTCGTGTTCCGCGAACTGATCCAAAATCCCGACGGCACGCTCGCTACGAAGTGGGTGCCGGAGATTGCACCGCCAGCGCCGGTTGAAGAGTTCACGGCGCAGCCCGGCCGGACGTTTAGCCTCGTGATCGCGCCGGAACGTGAAGGCGGCACAGCGCTCACCCTAACCATCGATCCAGCGGCGCGCACCGCCGCTTTCAGAGATGACGCGGCGGATGCCAAAATAGGGGCCGCTCACCTAGCCGGCAATTTCCGCATCACAGGTCTGCCGGAGTTCGCGTCAGCTTATCCCGTCAAACTTGTGCAGTACTGGGACAGGAAGTCCGACGCTACCATCTTCGACGTGGAGATAGCTGGCGTCCGCACGATGATCTGCCGCCGGGCCGGCAAGTTTAGGAGAGCGGAAACGAAATGACTATAATTTAATTATGGACTTTAATAAAACTTACTTAAAAACAACTTAACAATGAAGCTTTCAAGATACTGCCTGCCTATCCTGACGGCCCTCACTTTAACGGTCGGGTGCGAGGATGAAAAAATGCGTTTGAGCTGTGAAAAAGTCACTTTGAACAACGGTCTGACCGTTTTGCTTTGCCAGGAAGGATACGCTCCCGTGGTGACCGTCGGCGTCCTTTACCATGTCGGCTGCAACAGGGAAGAGAAAGGAAAGACCGGGTTCGCGCATCTTTTCGAGCACCTGATGTTCTCGGAATCCCAGCACGTCCCGCCCAAAGTGGCCTGGAAGCTGATCCAGGGCTTGGGCGGCACCATGAACGGCTGGACCTCCGTCGACCATACCTTCTACCACGAGACCGTCCCAATTTCCGGCATGGAGGCGGCCATGTGGATGGAAGCCGACCGCATGGGATATCTTCTGCCCACTATGACGCCGCAGGCCCTCGCCGTCCAGCAGGGCGTAGTCATAAACGAAAAGCGTCAGACGGAAGTAAACGTTCCTTACGGCTACGGGTGGGAAATAAAGAGCAAGCTGATGTACGGCCCGGATCATCCCAGCGGACACACCGTGATAGGTGATATGGGAGACCTTTCCAATGCCAAGCTCGTCGATGTCCAGGCTTTCCACGAGAAATACTACATCCCCAGGAACGCGACGCTCGTGCTGTGCGGCCGCTTTGACAGGGACGAAGCTCTTCGCCTGGCGGAAAAATATTTCGGCGACATTCCGGGCGGCACAGCTTTGGAAGATCCCAAGCCCAGGCCCATAAAACTTGAAAAAGACCTGAATTACCATTACCTCGACAAACTGGCGGGCGCCCCTGACATTTCCGTAGTTTTTCCGGGCACGCATGAGTTTTCCGATGACAGTATTCCCCTGAAAGCCATGACGGCTCTTTTGGGTACCGGCAAAGGCTCGCCCGTTTACCGCCATCTTGTGGAAAAGAAATTAGCGCCTTCCATTGACGTTTACAGCGACGGCTGCGACCTTAACGGAGAAATTACCATCACGGCCAGGCTTCTGCCCGGCGTGAAAGCCGAAGAGGCGAGAAATGCGATCAAAGATGCCCTGAAAGATTTCGAAGACAATTTCGATTCTTATGAAAAGGAGCTCGACCGCTACAAGGCGCGCTGCCTGAGAGAATTCTACGCCAAGCTCCAGAAGAGCATCGACAAGGCCTTCTTGTTGGCTTACAGTGACGAATACGCCGGCAGCTGGAACAGGCTTAACGAAATGGCCGATCAGATGGAAAGCGTGACCATGGACGACATAAAAAGAGTCTATGAAACCTACGTCAAGGGCAAACCCTCCTTCACGCTGACGATCCTTCCCGCCGACCAGGCCGAACTCGCCATGAAAGATTCGACGCTCGTCCCGGAGATCAAGGAACCCACGGTTGACGAAAGCAGCTTCGGGCAGCCCGGCGAGGGCTACCAGGCCGTCAAAGACCTGCCTTCCAGCTTCGACCGGTCAAATATACCCCCTGAAGGGAAACTCCCCGAAATAAAGGTCCAGGAAGTCCAGGAAGAGAAGCTCGGCGACAACATCCGCCTCATGGTGGAGAAAGACGCGACGCTTCCCATGGCGGAGATTACCTTCATCCTCCCCGGCGGCCAGGAAAAGGAAACGCTTTCTAAGTCCGGTATCACGACGCTGACGGCAGCCATGCTGCTGGAAGGAACGGTTGATTACGACGCCCTCCAGTTCGACGGCGCGGTGAGGGATCTGGGCGTAGAGCTCTCGGCCAGGGCGACCGCCGACAGTATTCTCGTGAGAGTGCAGACGCTCTCAGCCAACGTTCCGAAACTTTTTCCGCTCATAGAGCAGGCGCTGACCAAGCCGGCCTTCAGGAAGGAGGATTTCGCCCGCGTGAAAGCCCGCCAGCTCGACCAGCTGCGCCAGGACGCGATCGATCCCGAGTGTCTGGCCGACAATCTTTTCTATGAGAGCGTTTACGGCCGCGTTCCGGTCGCCATGCCTTTGAATGGAACTATTGATAGCATTGAAAAGCTCAGCGAAAAAGACGTTTCCGATTATTACAAAAACACGATCGCCAATTCGCCTCTTTCCATCGCGGCGGTAGGGGACATCGACCTCGAGGAACTGAAGGAACTTTCCAAAGGCATCATTGATTTCTATTCCAAAGCGAATGTCCAGAAAGCTGCGAAGCCCGCTTTGGAAAAATACCTTCCCGGCAGGAAAATCTTCAAGAAGAGCGAGGACGCCGCGCAGAGCGAAATAAGAGTTGGGCTGCCGGCTATGGATTGCCAGGATGAGGAATTCTTCAAGGCCCATCTCATGAACTTCATGCTGGGCGGCTGCTTCAGCTCAAGGCTCAACCTGGTCCTTAGGGAAGAGAAAGCCTACACCTACGGCGCCAGCTCATACTTCGACGCCGAACTGGATTTCGGCGCCTACGTTATCTCAACCGCAGTGGACGCCATCCACACGGAAGAAGCGCTCCAGATAATCGACGACCTCGTCAAGAATTATGCCGATGACCTTTCCGAAGAGGATCTCGCCTATACGAAAGCGACCGTCGCCAAGTCCCTGGTCAGGCGCGGCGAAACTGTCAGCGACCGCCGCCTCCTTCTGGAGGCCATGCTGCGCTTCGGCTACCCCATAGATTATCTCGTGAAGCGCCAGAAGATCACGGAGAACATCACGCTTGCCGAAATGAAAGCGCTGGCGAAAAAATACATTGATCCCGCCAAGATGACGACGGTCGTCGTCGGCCCCGAGGAAGAGAACGATCTCTTCGGCCTCGTCACTTCTCCCGACGGCGAATTCTTCTCCTTTGATTATGACGGCAAGACTTATAAAGGCTTCGGCTCCTTCCCAGTCATCGAAGAGAAAAAGGAGGATACAAAAGACGGGAAAGTTTATAGCAAGAAAGTCAGGATCGACGACGAGCTCACTGGCGAAATAAAAGCGAAGTACAACGCCAAGTACCAGCAGACGGAATATACGCTCTACTTCGCCAACGAAGGAGATAAGTCTTCCAAAGTCATAGCGGACTTAAAAGCTCTTGATCTTGCTTTCCCGGGAGCCGATCCCGTCTTGAGAGGCATAGGCGGAGACCAGGGCAGCCACCATGCTCCTTACGAAAGGAATC
>JAFSWV010000192.1 GCA_017444325.1 bacterium
CAGAACGGCCTGGCGGACGATTCCTACATGACGGTCCTAAGGGACCGCTACTGCGAGCCGAGGCAGGTCTGGGGCTGGGCCAGGACGCTTCTAAAGCTGCTCCAGGCAGAGAGGGAGGACCACAAGAAGGGAGTTGACACCATCTATATTCCTTCCGATTACGATTTCCAGTATTCCTTCGAACTCTATTACCAGGACGTCGAGAAGAGGATCAAAAGAGGCGAGTACGTCGGCGAGGAAGTCAGTCTTGACGGCGGAAAGATCTCTATTCGCGGCATCGAGGGCGTCATGCGCCTGAATTCCATCCTGACGAAAATGATCTATGACAAGAACATCAAGAAGCACCCCTTCTTCCTGGAGGAAAGCTACACGATCGAATGGATGTATCCTTACCTGAAGCCCGCCGGCATCATCATGGAGCTCTGCGACCACAAGGTGGACATAACGCCCGATATCGTCGCGAAAGACACCGCTTACTGGGACAACATCATGAAGGTCTTCGACCAGGGCGGCACGCTTTACTTCGAGGACATAAACAACGGAAGGAAAGGCAAAGTCGATGTGGTCGCGAAAGAATTCTTCGAGGATCTCACCGCGAGGAAATCCTTCGCCAAATGCCGCACGGCAATAGGCGGCCTCTACGAATACCACAAGCTGTACAACGAGGCTGAGAAAGCCTACCGCGACGCCATCTGGCTCAACGACATGTCCGCGGAAGCATACATGCGCATTTCCAACATGCTCGCCAGGAACGGCAGGGAAAAGGAAGGCCTCGAGATCATCAAAGAATACCTCGTTAAAGACCCGATGAACTACTCGATGGCGCAGTATGTGAATATGCTCACGATGGAAGTCGAAAGGAAGCAGATGCACGAGCAGCTCAAAACTGAGCTGATGAGCGGCGAAGAGATCGATTGGAAGAAATACATGGCGATGGCTGACAAGTGGGAGAAAGTCAAAGACTACCAGTTCGTAAATCTGATCTATTCCGCTCTGCTTTCGCGCGAAGACTGCAATGACGCCGAGATGTTTGAAAAGATCGGCAAGTCCTTCCAACGCCAGAAGCGTTTTGAAGAGATGGTGATCGCTTACACCCGCGGCCTGGCGCTTGCCGAGCTTACGAAAGCCAAGGAAGCGGAATTCAATCTCCAGGTGGCCGTCGGCCTTATCTCCAAGGGGCGCCACGCAGATGCCATGAAGTACATCGAGAACGCTTACAAAGCCGACAGGACGAAGACCAGATCCAGGCTCATTAACGATCCGGCCTTTGATCCCATGAAGCTCAACGCCGATTCCAAGATCGCGGACAAGATGAAGGAGATCCTGGAGGGAAAATAAGTGAGATTCTCCCTTAGAGAACGCAAGTGCGCAGAGAAGCTCCTTGAGCGCGCTCTTTTCGAGGACAAGGCTGACAAAGACTTGACCAGCATTCTGGCTTGCTCCGACGTTTTTGCCAAATTCAGTCTCAGAACCAGGCAGGACATTTCCGTAGCCGGCTTGGAGATCGTTGAAATGGGTTTCCCGAAGGCTAAAATTGAACTCAAGTGCGCGGACGGCGACAAGCTCAAGGCCGGATCTACTCTTGCCATTGTGGAAGGCCCTCTGAGGCCGATATTGACCTCCGAGCGCTCCGTTCTCAACCTGCTGCAGAGAATGTGCGGCGTGGCCACCATGACCGCGAAATATGTGGCTGCCGCGCAGGGAATGGTCAAGATCGTGGACACGAGGAAGACCATGCCGGGTTTCCGCCTTCTCGACAAGTATGCCGTGCGCTGCGGAGGAGGGGAGAACCACCGCCTTGACCTTTCCGACATGATCATGCTGAAAGACAATCATCTGGCGTACTCCGGACTCAGCTATGAAGAGCTTATTGAAAAAGCGAGAAAAGATTTCCCCGGCGTTCCTGTTGCCGTGGAAGCGGAGGATTACGACCAGGCGATCAAGCTTGCCGAGCTTAAGCCCGACCTTCTGATGCTGGATAACATTCCCGCTGAAGAGATGAAAAGGATCGCGAAAGAGCTCAGCGGCAAAGTCGTTTTGGAAGCGACGGGCGGCGTGACGCTCGACAATCTGGAAAGTATTGCCAAATGCGGCGTGCAGCGCGTCAGCATCGGCGCCATAACCCACAGCGCTCCCGCTGTTGACCTGGGGCTCGACGCATGAAAGCGATCCATATCAAAGAATGCGCCTCCACGATGGATGAAGCGAGGATCCTCATAGACAAAGGGGAGCCCGTTCCTTTCTATCTCTATGCGGACCGCCAGTCCAGGGGCAGGGGACAGTACGGCAAAAGCTGGGAATCCTATGAAGGGAATCTTTTCCTCTCCGTCGTCATAGAGGGCGGCGCTGTGAAAGAGCCGGCTCTGCTTTCCCTGACGGTCGGGCTTGCGGTGGCGGAAGCTTTGGTGAAAAAGGGACTGCAGCCGAAGCTTGTCTGGCCGAACGACGTTCTTATAGACGGCGCGAAAACGGCCGGGATACTTATAGAGGAGCACGGCGGCGCTTTCATTGCTGGCGTCGGTTTGAATTTGAACGCTCCGGCTGGCCCAACAACGCTGGAGGACGGAAGACTGATCAATTCCGTTTCCTTCCACACCAAAAAGTTTGAAGACCCAGGGCAATGGGCCGAGGCCTTGACGGATGCGATAATTGGAAGATTAAATTTGGGAGAGGAAGCGATACTTCCCAATTGGCGCGGATTCTCCGCGCCTCACCCAGTAGGAGAAATGGCGAAATGAAATATGAACTTGTAGAGCCGACTTTGGGCATGATGCACAAAGTTTACGAGCTGATCATGAGCGAAGCGGCGGAGGAAAAACTCCTGCCCAGGGCTCTCTCGGACCTCTATGAGCACGTCCACGATTTTATCGTGGCGCAAGATAAGGAAACAGGCGAAATAGTAGGCTGCGTGGCGCTGAACATCGTCTGGGAGGACTTGGGCGAGATCCGCTCCCTGACCGTCGCGGAAGGACATAAGGACATGGGCATCGGCAGGATGCTCGTGGAAGCCTGCATCAATGACGCCAAGGTTCTCGGCTTGAAAAGAATGTTCGCCCTCACTTATGTCCCGAAGTTCTTTTTGAAATGCGGTTTCAAAATGATCGACAAGGAAAGACTGCCCCACAAGATCTGGAGCGTCTGCATCAACTGCCCTAAATTTCCGGACTGCGACGAGCAGGCCGTGGAACTTTTACTTGAAGACAAACCTACCGAACAGTAGTATCAATAAACTCTATCAGGAGTAACTTTATGTCAGATTTCATCAGCAACACCTCGCCGCAGCGTGACAAACCCCTGAGGGTCATGGGACTCTGGGAAGAAAAAGACCAGAACGGAAACATGATGCTCTCAGGCAACATCTCAGGGCGCGCCCGCGCCATCATCACCGTCAACAACTTCAAAAAGGGCGACAGGGACCCCGACTACTATCTCTCGGTTGCTCAGACGGAGAGACCGGACCAGCAGGGCGAGGAGCAGCCTCAGCAGGAACAGCAGGTCAGAGCCAGCATAAGACTGACCGGCCTTTGGCGCAACAGAGACCGCAAGGGCAAAGACTACCTCAGCGGCTCCTTGCAGTCCCTTAGGATCCTGATCTTTTCGAACAACTATCATCAGTCCGACAGGGATCCGGATTACATCCTCTACGTCTGCCAGAGCGACCGCCAGCCGAACCAGCAGGGCGGCTTCGGGAGTCAGGGCGGCGGCTTCGGCATGAGAGGCGGCAGCCAAAATGAGAACCAGGGCAGCCAGACTAGCGGGTCAAGCGACATCAACGAATACGGAGAGCCTCCCTTCTGATGAAAGAAGTAGAACTCACATACCGCGTCCCGTACGCTGACACCGACCAGATGGGCGTCGTTTACTACGCCAATTACCTGGTCTTCTTTGAGAGGAGCCGCAACGAGCTGATGCGCAGCTTAGGGCTCACCTACAAGGAAATGGAAGAGAAAGGCATTGGGCTTCCTGTTTTGGAAGCCCA
>JAFSWV010000193.1 GCA_017444325.1 bacterium
TCAGCTTCAAAGAAAGCGCTGGCTCTCTTCTGCGTCGGGATGACGTGAACGTCGCCGAAGCTTTCCTTCACTTCGCTGGCGGAGAGAAGCAGAGCGGTCTTCTCAAGAGGAGAAGCAGTTATTGGGCTCTTGAGGTCAGGCAGCGCGGAATAAGGCTTGTAGGCGAAATAGGCTTCGCGTTTTTGAATGGCATTGAGGAGCGTCTTGGCGCGCTCTTCGAACATCTTGGCGCCGCTCACCTTCTGCGCGGTGAGGAGGAGCGGCAAAGCGGCGGGAAGCGCGGCTTCCGAGAAGTCGCCCGCTTCAGCGCCGGAAAGAAGGCCGTACACCTGGGCCTTCAGATAATGCGGCTGGTAGGTCTGCTGGCGTCCTATGAGGCGATAGACGAGCTTTACGCAGTTGGCCCTATAGTTTTCCCTCTTGGTAAGCGAGAAGGCCTTAATGGCGGCGTGAGCGGCGAAAATGAGTTCTTCCGTACTTGCGTTGGCGCGCTTAGTAAGGAGTTCCCTGGTCAGGGTGTTGAGAAGCGGAGTATAGGTTTCCTTGTCGCAGCCGACCTCTTCTAAGAAAAGCACGGCCCAGGGGGAAGTGCGTTTCTTGGAGTAGCCTTTCTTGATGTGGTTGGTGGCGCTTTCGATCACTTCCGGGATGTAACCGCCGCGGTGGCGGCGCGCGATGAGCTCTTTCTTGAGGTTCTTCAGTTCCTCCTTGAAGCCGGTCGCGCCAACTTCGTTCTCCCATCTGGCTAACCAGTAGCCCGCCCTGGCGAGCTCGCTGAAGTTGATCTCGGTATCCCCTGCTTTCTTGTAGGTGCCGGGATAGGGATAGTTGGCGGGAGGAAGCGCTTTGAAGCGCGGCGCCTTCTTGTAAAGCTGCAGGACTTTTTCCGCAACAGCCGGGGTCTTCTGGCCGTTCTCCTTCGCGGCTTTGGCGAGGGCGAAGGCCGCGCCCAGGAGTTTGCCAAAAAAGACGGGCGCTTCAGCCTGGTCCGGCGGAGCGGAAAGTTTGTCGAGGAGCGTCTTCAGTTCCTGGCTCGCTTCCTTTTCGAGTTTCTTGAAATCGATGGGCGTCGCTTGAGTTTCTTTCTTGGCGAACTGCCAGGCGGTCTGCGTCAGCGCGCCCTGCAGGGAATTGACGTTCGTGCCGATGAGGTAGAAAGTGAACTCCAGTTTGCGGCTTCTGGGGAAGGCGTTCAGGGGCCAGGAGCGTTCAGCATCGGTGCCGAAACGCAGGGAGCGTTCGCCGGCCTCCAGCTGCCAGAGCCATTCCTGGCGTTTGGCGAAAGTTTCCGGCGCTACCAAAAACACTAGCGCATCATCTTTTTCGATCAAAGCGCCGTAGGGCGTCGGCCATTCGCCGGAGTACCAGTTCTTCTTGGTCTCGTAAGGAGTAATGATCTTCTGTCCGTCCTTGCCCTGGAAGGTGAAGTAGAAAGCGTCGAGCTGCGCCTGATTCTTCAATGTGACGGAGGCTTTTATTTTAAGCGTCGAAGCGTTCTGGAAAAAGACTTCCGCCTTGGCGGAGCCGTAAGGGGAAACGCCGCTATAAAGAGCGTGGCCTTTCTTGGCTTCCGCTTTCTGAAAACTCAGCGTTTCCGTAAAGCAGTCGAAAGCCAGGACGTCCCGGCCTCTCAGCTTGCCAAGGAACCGCAGTTCCGCCTGGCACTCCCCAAAAGTTAGGGAGAGCGATCTCTCCTTGGCGGATTTTCCGATCTCGAATTTGATTAGCTTTTCCATTAATTTCTCTCAGAGCGCCAGCATTCTGTCCAGCGCCTCTTTGGCTTTTATTCTGGTCTCTTCTTTGACCTTGATCTCATATTCGTTGTCTTCCAGCGCCCACAAAACTTTCATGGGCGTCATGAGCTTCATGTTCGGGCAGACGTTGCCTTCCAGCAAAGGATAGACTTTCTTTCCGGGCGCTTTTTCCCTGATGGCTTTCAAAACGCCCTGCTCGGTCCCGATGATGAACTCCTCGCTTGGGCTTTCGATGCAGCGCTTGATGATGGCGGAAGTGGAGCCGACGAAATCGGCGGCCGCGCTCAGCTCTTCCGGGCATTCCGGATGCGCGAGAAATTCCGCTTTTGGGTGGAGCGCTTTCGCTTCCGCAAGCGCTTTCAGGGTGAAGCGCTGGTGCGTCGGGCAGAAGCCAGGCCAAACTTCCATTTCCCTGCCCACGCTCTTTTTGGTGAAAGTGCCAAGGTAGCGGTCGGGCACGAAGAGGACAGGCTTGTCCTTGGGAAGCGAGGCGACGACTTTGCCGGCGTTGGCGCTAGTGCAGCAGATGTAGGCTTCCGCTTTGATTTCCGCCGAGCAGTTGACGTAGGCCACGACGATGGTGTCGGGATGCTCTTCTTTGTAGCGCCTGAGTTCCTTCGGCATGAGCATATTGGCCATCGGACAGTTGGCCCTGGGGTCGGGCGTCAGCACGGTCTTCTGGGGAGAAAGGATCTTGGCGCTTTCCGCCATGAAGTCCACGCCGCAGAAAACGATCGTGTCAGCGTCCGTCTTGGCGGCCAGTCTGGAGAGCTCCAGAGAATCGCCGACGAAGTCAGCGAGCTCCTGCGTCTCGTAGGGAGTGTAATAGTGCGCGAGGATAACAGCGTTCTTTGCCGCTTTCAGCTTCCGCACTTTTTCTTTCAGTTCCGCAAATTCCATAACTATGTGAGAGCGATCTTGGAAACAAGAATGCCAAGAGCTCGTTTGTCGTTTTCGGGAATGAAGGTGCCGCCGACTTGCAGAGAGCATCTGAGCATGCCCTGCTCTTCACTTTCGAAGGGAAACTCCACATCCTGCCAATCAGGAGAGGTGATAGTTTTCTTCACTTCCTTCTTGCCGTTGACGGTCAGCGTCAGCTCCAAAGGACCGGACTCGAACTGGCGGGCGTCGGTTGCGCACCTTATGATTAGGCCCTTGGCGCCCTCGCTCTTCAAAACGAAGACCGCATGTCCGCTAGTCCAGCAGGCGTAGCTCTCCCCTATTTTTTCCGGCGGATAGAAGCCGGTCGTCAGGAAACGGTTCGCTTCCTCAGAGATCGTTATCTCGCTGGGCGCGCCGGCAAAAGCGCTTTCCAGGATCTCCTTGGCGTTGCGGCCGTCCGTTTCAGCTTTTTCGATCCTGGCGGTGACGGGAACGCTGAGCAATCCTACGCAGCTGCTCTCGTCTTCCAAGGCTACCTTGAAGGCCAGCATCCTGTCAGTCCAGTCGTAGCAATGCTCGATATGGTCCCTGCCAGGATGCGCCGCGACCGTTACGGTATATTCGCCGGGGCCGAGCATGGGCGGAAGCTCGAAACTGACTTCCAAGCCCTCGCCGGCCTTGAGGGCGGGCGTTTCTTTTTTCAGAAGCATGGTGTTGGTGCCCAACACTTCGTAGCCGAGGCGGTCCCTTAAGGAGAAGCCGATGGTCGGAGGCTCAATGTCGTTCAGGGCTTTCACGGCGACCTTCAGCTCGGCTTTGTGGCCGGCGAAGAGCGTTCTGGTCTCGCAGCCGTCGCTGACAAGGGAGACTTTCTCGATGATGGCCTCAAAGGAACCGGAATGCTGGGGCAAGCTGCTCTTCGCTTCCTGCTGCTTGCGCTCCAGGATGAAGGATTCCTTGTCGGCGTCGTCCCTGACCAGGAGCGTGTTGTAATAATTCAGGACGTTCTCAGGAGTGTCGTTGGCTACGATCCTGCCTTTGTGCAAAAGCACGGCGGAATCGCAGAGCAGTTTCACGGCGCCGGGATCGTGGGAAACGAAGATCAAGGTTCCGCCCTTGGCGCGGAAATCTTTCAGATACTTCAAACACTTCTGCTGGAAGTAGGCGTCGCCCACCGCCAGCGCTTCGTCGATAATGAGGATGTCAGGATCGACGTTGGCGGCGACGGAGAAACCGAGCCTGAGCGCCATGCCGGTCGAATAGATGCGCAAAGGATGGTCGAGGAAGTCGCCGAGTTCCGCGAACTCCACGATGCTCTGCAGTTTCTTCTCAATGTCGGCGTCGGAAAGGCCCAAGAGGCGCGCGTTGAGGTAAATGTTCTGGCGCCCGGTGAACTCCGGATGGAAGCCCGAACCCAGTTCGAGCAAGCCGGCGATGCGGCCTTTGATCTCGACGCTGCCGAAAGTCGGAGAGAGCGTTCCGCAGAGGATCTTCAGAAGCGTACTCTTGCCGGCGCCGTTCACGCCGATGATGCCCAAGGAACTCCCCTTCTTCACCTCGAGGTCGATCTCCCTCAGCGCCCAGTAAGCCCAGTGGAAGGACATGCCGCTCGGCGTCAGCCATTCTTTGAGCCGGTCAAGAGGTCTGTCGTAAACTCTGAAGCGCTTGGCGAGGCCTTTTATCTCAATAACGTTGTCTTTGTTCATATCAGATCTGGTCCGGCAGTTCTTTCTTAAGCTTCAGGTAAAAGAGATTTCCCAAGGTCGAAAAGACCAGGCCGCAAAGCAGCAGTATCCCGAGCGTCGGGAAGAAACTGGATTGGCTGGGCAGAAGTTTCTGGGGCAGGAAATCGTAATAGACCACGTTTTCGTAGAAAAGGATCTGGAAAGCGCGGGAAAGATAATACAAGGGGTTGACGAGCAAAAGCAGCGGGCCGAAGGAGACGATCCTTTCCGTCAGCTCCCTGAAGTAAACGATAGGCGTCATCCAGAACCAGACCTGCAGCGCGATGGATACGAACTGCATCATGTCCCTGAAGTAGGCCGTGGCGGTAGCCAAGAAGATGCCGAGCCCGTAAGTCATCAACCCCTGCAGAACGTACAGCACCGGCAGCCAGACAATGGAAGGCGGGATCCGATGCCCCGTAATGATCATCACGACGAGCAGGATGGCGTGCATGATGAAGAGCGTGATGAGTCCGCTGATCACCTGGTAAAGCACAAGGATGGGATGCGGAAAGGAGACCTTCTTGATGAGGTTGCTGTGACTTAGGAAGGCCAGCGAGTTCCTGGTCAGCGTCTCGGACAAAGTCAGCCAGGGGAGCAAGCCCGCGCAGATGTAGATACTGAGCGCATAGGGGTCCTCGATGTCCGGGAAACCTACTCGGCCTGGGATCCTGGAGCCGACGACGCGCGCCAAGATCACGGCGTAGATGAAGATCTGAGCCAGGGGCTGCAGAATGTTCCAGAAAACGCCGA
>JAFSWV010000194.1 GCA_017444325.1 bacterium
AATGATGAAGGCCGCGTCTTTGCCCAGTCCGTTCAAGATGACGCGCAGGGGCTCTTTGCGAACTTTGTTGGCGGATTTGGCGATGCCGATGGCGCCTTCCGCGGCCGCAAAGCTTTCATGGCCGGCCAGGAAAGCGAAGCACTTCGTCTCTTCCCTGAGCAACATGGCGCCCAGATTGCCGTGGCCAAGGCCGACCTTGCGGTCGTCGGCGACGGAACCGGGAATGCAGAAAGCCTGGAGGCCTTCGCCTATGGCTTCAGCGGCGTCGGCGGCTTTCGTGCAGCCTTTCTTGATGGCGATGGCGGCGCCCAGAGTGTAGGCCCAGCAAGCGTTCTCAAAGCAGATGGGCTGGATGCCGCGGACGATGGAGGCCACGTCGATACCCTTGCTGAGGCAAAGCTCGTTGGCTTCCTCAAGCGTCTTCATACCGTATTTTTCCAAGACAGGAGTGATCTGTCCGATACGTCTTTCATAACTTTCAAACAACATAATTATCCTCCTTATTCGTGGCGCGGGTCGATGTATTTTGCGGCCTCGGCGAAACGGCCATAGCAGTTCGTGGCTTTCTTCAAGGCTTCGCCAGCCTCGGTGCCCTTCTTGATCATTTCCATCATCTTGCCCATATGGACGAATTCGTAGCCGATGATCTCGCCTTCCGCGTCCAAGCCGAGTCTGGTGATGTAGCCTTCGGCCAGTTCAAGGTAGCGGGGGCCTTTGGCCAAAGTGGCGTAGGTCGTGCCGACCTGGCTTCTCAAGCCTTTGCCAAGGTCTTCCAGACCGGCGCCGACGGGCAGGCCGTTCTCAGAGAAAGCGGACTGCGTGCGGCCGTAAACGATCTGAAGGAAGAGTTCGCGCATAGCGGTGTTGATGGCGTCGCAGACCAAGTCGGTGTTGAGAGCTTCCAGAATGGTCTTGCCGATAAGTATTTCAGCGGCCATGGCAGCGGAGTGCGTCATGCCGGAGCAGCCGATAGTTTCCACCAAAGCTTCCTGGATGACGCCTTCCTTGATGTTCAGGGTAAGCTTGCAGGCGCCCTGCTGAGGAGCGCACCAGCCGATGCCGTGGGTGAAACCGTTGACGTCCTTGATTTCCCTGGACTGGGTCCACAACCCTTCCTGCGGGATGGGAGCAGGACCATGATTCGGTCCTTTCTTTACACAGCACATTTCTGTGACTTCCTGTGAGTAGATCATTGTTCCTCCAAAAATTAAAGTTAGTTTTTTGTTATTTAAAGATCAATTTATTTCGCGTCTCTTTTTTTCTGAATATAGCTCCAGTCCTCGTCGCTCAAGGTATGCATGCCGTACCTGCGCATTCTCTCAAGGATCTCATCCAGCTTCGGGTCGCCCGTGGCGCCGGAACTTTTTTCAGAAGGTCTGTAACTGGCTTCCTCGTATTCCTCGCCGCGGTAAACTCTCGCCCGCTCTTTAAAGGTCGAAAAAGAAGAGTCTCTCGGAACGTCGCCGGGAGCGTAACCGACGATCCTCCGCAAGCCGAGGAAATTCTTAACGTACATGAAGCCGAACAGAAGCCCGCCCAGGTGCGCCAGATGCGCCACGTTCCCGCCGCCTATCAAAGCCATCACAAGCGTGTAGAGAGCATAAAGGAGCACCATGGTCCTGGCTTTCATAATGACCGGGATGAAGCCCAAAAAGACCATCAGCTTGGTGTTGGGATTCATGATGGCGAAGGCCGCCAGGACCGCGCAGATGGCGCCGGACGCTCCGACGACAGGCGTCCCGTAAGCGTTGACAAAAACAAGATGGCAGATGCCGGCGAAGATCCCGCCCAGAAGGTAAAGTTTCAAAAACGGCAGAGAGCCTATCTGGCGCTCGATGTAGCGCCCGAACATGTAAAGGGCCAGCATGTTGAACAGAAGGTGCAGGAATCCTCCGTGCATGAATTGGTAAGTCAGATACTGGCTGAAAAGAAAATATTTTTTCAGGTACGGGACGTAAAGAGCAAAGATCTTCTCATATTCCGAATACTCTATGACGATCTGGTTGCCGAGGTAATGAATGTTCGTGACAAAGAAAGGAACATGGAAAACTTTTTCGCAGAAGTACTGGATCACAAAAACGGCGACGTTCAGGATTAGCATCCACTTCACGACGGGCGTCAGCCCGACGAGGAACCCGCCCCTTACATTGGAGGCGTTCTGGTAGCGGTAATAGTCCCTGTCCTGCAAGCCCATTAAAAATCTCCTTTCAGGTCGGCAATTGACGCGAAACCGTTTTCCGCCATGTAGCGCTCCAAGCCTTCCGCGATGTTTTCCGCGGTCTTAGGCTCGTAGAACGTCGCGGTCCCGATCTGCACGGCCGAGGCGCCCGCGATGAAGAACTGCAAGGCGTCGTCGAGTTTTTCTATTCCGCCCAGTCCCACGACCGGGATCTTCACGGCTTTCGCAGTCTGCCAGACCATCCTGACCGCCACCGGACGAACGGCCGGGCCGGAAAGCCCGCCCGTAATGTTTCCCAAGACCGGCCTTCTTCTTCTGGTGTCGATGACCAGGCCTGTCAGAGTGTTGATCAAAGAGACGGCGTCGGCTCCGTTCTCCTCGGCGCACCTGGCCATAACGGTGATGTCCGTAACGTTGGGCGAGAGCTTCACGATAAGAGGCTTCGTTTTCAAACCTTTTCGCGCGCAAGTGACAGCCGGGCCCAAAACTTTCACGTCCGTTCCGAAGGTTATGCCGCCTTCCTTGACGTTGGGGCAGGAGACGTTCATCTCAACGGCCGTAACGTACGGGCACTCCTCCGCACGAGCTGCCATCTCTCCGTACTCTTCCGCGGAATGTCCGGAAATGTTCAGGATAGCCGCCACGCCTTTTTCCGCAAGGAAACGCGCTTTCTCTTTCAGGACAATGTCGAGCCCGGGATTCTGCAAGCCTATGCAATTCAGGATGCCGGACGGCGTTTCCACTATCCTGCTGAAGGGATTGCCTTCCCTGGGATTGAGCGTCGTGCCTTTCATGACGACCGCGCCGAGCTTGCTAAGATCG
>JAFSWV010000195.1 GCA_017444325.1 bacterium
AAAAAAAAAAACGCGGCCGCGGGCGCGGCCGCTTTTTTTTGCTTTTTGGTAAGCGTTTCCCTTACTGTCTGGCGTAGAATTCGACCACCAGCGACACGTCGCAGATGATCGGAACTTCGTCGCGCTGAGGCAGGGTCACCAGCGTGCAGGTCAAGTCTTTCTCGGAAACGGAAAGGTAGGCGGGAGCCGGCTGACGACGTTCCATCGAGTCCTTGACGATCTGAAGCTGTTTAGCTTTCTCACAGACGCTGACCACATCGCCCGGCTTCACGCTATAGGAAGGAATGTTGACTTTCTTGCCATTCACTTCGACATGCGCATGGGAGACGAACTGGCGGGCGGCGTAGATGGTCGGCGCGAAGCCGGCTCTGAGAACGACCGCATCCAGACGAGTCTCCAGAAGCTGGACCATGGTCTCACCGGTGTTGGTGGCCTTGGCGGCCGCCTTGCGGTAGTAGTTTACCATCTGTCGTTCGTGCACGTTGTACTGGCAACGGAGGCGCTGCTTTTCAATCAGCTGGCGCTTGTATTCCGACAGTTTGGTACGCCTGGAGTTTCCGCCGTGCTGTCCCGGGGGATTGGGACGGCGTTCCATGACCTTAGACGCCTTCGGAGTGATGGCGATGCCAAGGCGGCGGGAGAGACGAACCTTAGGTCCTTTGTAATTCATGTTATGATTCCAAAGTAGTTGTTATGTTCCACGCAGTTGCCTTACTACTTTTCAGGCATAATTATACGTGGGCTGAAATGATATCAAATAGGGTGTTTTAAAGTCAAGGCTAGTAATGGATCGCGATACGGAAACCGCAGTTGCCGTTCTTGGCGTCTTTGGACATTCTCATGGCCATGCGGCAGTGGGCAGGAGTGTCGGTCTTAAAGATGCCGCCGCCCTTGCAGCAGAAATTCGCTTTCTTTGAATAGTTGCCGACAGGGTCGGTCACTGGGTTGAAGCCAAGGTTTTTCGATAAGCGGTCCAGGCAGTAATCCCAGGCGTTGCCGTGCATATCGTAAAGTCCGTTCAGGCCTGGTCTCAACAGGCCAACTTCTTTGACCTGGCTGTTTGAATCAGCATTCCAGCCGAGGTTCGTCAGGTGGTTCCAATCGGTAATTTGAGTTTGCGGATCATAGAAAGCTACGCCGTCGTTCCAGACGTAATCGCCGTGATAAGTCCCGTCGCCTTTGTCTCTGGCGGCCAATTCCCACTCGGCTTCCGTCGGCAGGTCGAAGATGAGGCCGTAGCCAGTCTTCTGACGCAGCGTGCCGAAGAAACTACCGTCATCTACTCTGTAGTCGGTCTTTTCCGGCCAGGTCATGCCGTAAGTCTCGCCGCGCAGCTCTTTCTCTTGTATCTGAACTCTGGGAAGCTTGCTGTTTCTGCCTGTCTGGATATTCATTATCCTCGAGTACTGGTCTGCCGTGGTTTCAAGCACGCCGAGGTATATGGGCCTGGTGATCGTCACCTGATGCTTGTCTTCAGGAATTCCACCAGGCGCCCTGTCTGGTTCGTCTGAAGCGGAGCCCATATAGAAGGTACCGTTATTGATCCTTCTGAACCAAATATTAGTGGTCTTGCAGGCGTTATTATGGCCCACATTCGCCGGGCCGGTCGCGCTGGGGCTCATGGTGTAGTCAGCGAGGTCCAACTTAAGGTAGGTCGAAGCGGTTCCGCTGACGTCCAAGGCGATCACGTTGAATCTGGCGTCGTCGGTGTTGGTGTTCGGCTTTTGAGCGGTGGAGTTCCAGGTTATCCTTTTTACGCCGTCCCCCAGGACAATGCCGCAGGTGCCTTCGCCTTCAATGTTGTTGAGCACAAAGATCGGATCGTTTCCAATCTGGCCTTTAAAAGCTACGCGGAAAACAGGAAAAGTCGCGTTGGAGGTTAAGGTATAGTCGATGTCGACCTTGCCGTTCCAGGGCCAGCGCTGGGAAGCGGTGACGCTGGTCAGAGTGCTGTTGGCCAGAACTGACGTAGCAGTGGCTAAAGACAGCAAAAGTAAGAATAGAGATCTGTTATTCACTTTATATACCTCAATTTAATTTTCTATAGGAGAGTCCGAAAAGGATAAGTGCTATGAGAGCCAAAGAAGGCTCCGGCGTGATCGTAATAGACGTGGTGCTGGTGACACTCTCAAAGATCGCGGTGGGATCGTCGTTGTCATAGATCGTGTAGTTGAGGGTGTAGGTGTCGCCCCTGGGCAGATCGCCCGGATCGACGGAGGAGTAATTCCACTGATAAGAGCCTTCTCCGTTCACGCTGCTCGTCATGATGTCGTAGGTGTCGCCGGAGGACAGGGAGAAGAAGCCTAAGACTCCGCTGGCGCCCTGGTCGGTGGCGTAAAGTTTAAACTTTCTGTCGAAGCCTTTGCCATTCAAGGCCCACTTGGCGCTGTAAGTGAGATAATCGGTCGGTTTGATCTCGACGCTCTTGCCGGTGGCGATATTGTAGGTGTCCAATGAGTAAGCGCCCGACCAGGTCGGAGGCAGAGGGTCGCCTGAACCGATGGTGACATAGGCCGTGTCAGTGCAAAGGACGTTGCCCATGCCGTCTTTGACTTCGTGCTTCAGCGTGTAATGGAGGTGTCTCGGCAGTGAGAGAATATCCTCGTCAGCGTAGTTCCAGTAGCATTTGCCGTGTTCGCCGTCATAGATGTTGCGGTAGATGTAGTACGGTCTGATCATGTTGTTTTCCGCTCTGACGGTCGATACTCTGTCGTAGCCGTAGGCCCAATCCGAGCCGAAGGTTATGGCATCCGTAACATTGATCAGGAATTCAGTTCCGAGATTTACGTTGTCAAGCTTGATGCTGGACGACCATACGCTCTCTGCGGCGGGGTCGGACGTCCAATCGGCCGCAACGGGGGCGGCAAGGAAGACCGCGAGGATGATCAAGGTCGTGTTTCTAAGAAGAATATCTTTCATTTTGTTCATTCAGATATTTGTTCAGCTTTTAAAAGACGATTGCGATGCGGAAACCGATGTTGTCGGTTTTGGCGTTCCTGCCCATTCTCATGGCCATGCGGCAGTAGTTGGTGGGGTCGCTTACATAGACGCTGCCACCCTTGACGATGAATCTAGTGTCCGAGGCATCGCCGACGGGGTCGGTCACGGCGCTGGTGCCAAGATGGACTGCAAGGCGGTCAAGGCAGTATTCCCAGGCGTTGCCGTGAATGTCGTAGAGCCCGTTTAGGCCGGGCTTCTTCAAGCCCACATCGTGGACGGCGCTGTTCGGATCCTGACACCAACCGAGGTAGGGCAAATTGGTATAGCAGACGAACTGCTCGGTATATGAATGTTCGGGATCTAATGGATCTTCAACCACTCTGGTTTTCCAGAAAGTTGAGCCGTCGTTCCAGACTTTGTCGCCGTGGAACGTTCCGGCATAGTTATAAGTTCCGTCGTCCTGGTAAGTGCCGTCGCCCTTGTCCCTGGCGGCCATTTCCCACTGGGCTTCCGTCGGCAGGTCGAATTTCAGGCTGTAGCCGGTCTTCTGGCGCAGCTTGCCAAAGAAGCTGGTGTCGTCGACTCTGTGGTCGGTGTAGGTAGGCCAGGTGGCTCCGTAAGCGGAGCCGCGCAGATCGGCCATGTTGACTTGCACGCGCGGGGTTTTTGCACTGGAAGAGGTATCAGTTATCAGGGCGTACTGGGCCGCGGTGCATTCGAAAACGCCGATGTAGAAAGGCTTCGTGATCGTCACCTCGTGCTTGTCTTCATAGACCGTGGGGTTGGTGGCGGGTTCTCTGCCGGGTTCGCTCGGATCGGAACCCATGTAGTAGGTCCCGGGATTGATCCTTTTGAAATACACTTTCCAGCTCTTGTAGGCATCCTTCGAAGGATTGTCATTCGAAAGGTCCGGACCGGCCATGGTATAGCTCATGGTGTAATTGTTAAGGTCCAGGATAAGGTATTCGGCGGCCTTGGTGACGTCCAGGGCGATGATGCCGACTTTCACATTGCTGGATTCGGTATTCGGCTTGTCAATGGAAGCGTTCCAGGTGACTCTTTTGACGCCGGCAGCAAAGGTGACGCCGCAGGCACCGTCGCCTTCAAGAGTGTTGAGGGCGAATTCCTCGCCGTTCCCTATCTGGCCGTAGAAGGCTACGCGGAAAACAGGGTACGCAGCACTGGACGACAGGGTGTAGTTGATGTCCACTTTGCCGTTCCAGGGCCAGCGCTGGGCGCAGCTGATGTTCGTTATCTGACTGGGAGTAAGGTCCGCCAGAGCCGACACAGCAACGGCCAAAGACAGCAAAAGTAAAAAAGCAGATTTTCTGATCACTTTCTTTACCTCAGTTTGATTTATTTTAAAAACTTATCTCAATTCAATTATACTACAAAGGTGAGAAAATTCTACCAAAACACGCTTTTAAAAACAAGCGGGAAAAAATATTGGACTAACTTGCTGTAAAAGAGCAAGTTATCAGAGATTGCGTTTGCTTCTGAAATAGACCGCTATCTCGTTGATCCTGGCGCTTCTCTCTCTGGAATCGAAAGTGCGGAGGCAGAGGTTGTTGTCCGCGAATTCGTCGGGGCGCATTCTGTTAGTGTAGAGGATCTTGAACCTGACATAGCGGATGGGCTTGGCGCCGAAAGTGTATTCCTCGCAGGGAAGATTGGGAATGCCGTTGTTTTTTAGCCCGATGCGCTCCCAACTCTCGCCGTCAAGCGAGATCTCAACTGTGTAGCGCTGGGCGGAAAGACCATCGGCGTAAGGGTAGATAGCGACAGTGTCGCAAAGCGTTGGCGCTTCCAGGTCGATGGTGGCGGTCTGGCCTAATCTGGTTCCTTCCCAGGCGCTGCCGTTGTCTGTGACGCCGTCCGTTAAATATTCCGGGCCGCAGTCCAGATATGTTTCATAATTGGAGGTGACGGGTTTTCCAAAAGCAAGGTTGCCTTCGATGAGACGCGTGTCCAAGGTCGTGAAGGTGTTGGCGGAAAGGCCTTCGGAATTTCTAAGATTCGGGCGGTCAAGCAGGCCGCGGCCGAAATTGATGTACATGATGTTTTTTACTTCCGGAGCGGAGATGGTCACCTGGTCAGGGCCGGTGATCTTGGCTTCGGCGGGATGGAAGACCTTGTCTATGCCCGCGACTTCGAAGCAGTCGGGATCTTTGCCGTCCACTGTGGTCAGGCCGTCGTAAGCGAAGTCGAAAGTGAGTTTGGCGCTTTGTCCTTCCAGTTCGATGCTTTTTACTTTCGGGAAGTAAGGCTTGAGTTCCGTCTTGCCGTACTGCTCGTAGAGAGCGAGGTTGGCGAGCCTCACAGCCAGCGGCTTTTTGTCCATCGGATGGATGTTGGTGAGATCGTCCGCGGTGTCGTAGGCCAAGGCCATGCCGGTATTGGGAATATCGAGGGATCTCGTCTGGGCGTCGATGATCTCGTTGCGGTGGGTGTAGATCGCGACGTAATGCCAGGAAGCGATCTGAACGTAGTAGAAGGGCAGATCATCTCCCCAGATCTTGCGCCAACCGTCAACCAGCGCGTGCATCTTCTGGTAATAGGATTGACCGCAGGGACGGTCGATGACGTCGTACTCCGCCTGGTACCAGAGGAAGCCTGTTATAGCGAAGGGGACAAGCGGATGGATCTGCGTGTTGTAGATGGAGCAGTTCTCGTAAGGAGTAGGGTATTTGGGCGGCTTGGGGGGAGGAGGCATTATTTCGCCGCTCTCCACGGAAGCTTTGACTTTTTCCGTCCAATCTTTGCTCTTCTTATAGGTGTTGACGAGGGAGGTCTCGTAGAGTTTTCTTTGCTTATTTACGTCGTAAACGTTGCCTTCCATGCCCTTGGTCATTTCGAAGCCTACGGGCGGAATGTAAGCTCTTATCGGCGTGCCGCCCCAACTGCTATTGATGACGCCGATGGGAGCGTCGATCTCTTCCATAAGGCGCCTGGCGAAGAAGTAGCCGATGGCGCAGAAGCCGCCGAAGGTGCCTTTGCCGGCCGTTTCCGGCGTGCAGACGGCCCATTTGGTGTCGATGTCGAAGCGGGGCGTGTAACTGGTCTTGTTGACAGTCGTCAGGATGCGGAGGTTCGGGTGGTTCGCGTTCTTGACGAGCTCATCGCCGTTGTAGCAGGCTTTGATACCCATCTCCATATTGCTTTGTCCGGAGCAGAGCCAGACCTCGCCGATAAGGATGTCGCTTACTTTTATTTCTTCGCCGGTGGAGGCTTTGACCGTCATAGTCTGCGCTTCGAAAGTCTTTGAGAGAGGAGCGAGCTTCACCATCCAGGAACCGTATTTGTCAGCGGTCGTTTCCAAAGTTTGGTCTTGGAAGACGACTGAAATTTTGGCGCCAGATTTACAGAGACCCCAGACAGGAACAGGTTTGCCCTGCTGAAGGACCATGTGGTCGCTTATGATTTTGGGGAGCCTTAAGGCATGATTGCCGGGCTCGATGCCCAGCTCTTTCTCAAAAGACAAAGGCGAATACATTTTATTGTTCCATCCTGAAGATGCGGTATTTGATGAATTCCCTTATTCTCTGCATGACGGCGTAAAGAGCCGGCGTGAAGCAGATGCCGACGATAGTGGCAAGCAGCATGCCCGAGAACGTCGTGATGCCGATGGATTGCCGGCTGCCGGCGCCGGCGCCGTTCGCGATGACGAGCGGCCAGACGCCGAAGAGGAAGGACCAGGCGGTCATAAGGACGGCGCGGTAACGCATGTTTGGCGCCGTTGACAGCCGAGTCGAAAATGGAGACGCCCAGTTCGCGTTCCTGCTTGGAGAATTCCACCATCAGAATGGCGTTCTTGCCGGCCAGGCCGATAAGCATGACTAAGCCTAACTGCGCGTAGATGCCTAGCTCGCTATGCGTGAGCTTAAGGCCGAGGAGGCCGCCAAGCAAGGCGATGACAACAGAGAGCATGACGGGCACGGGAATGCACCAGCTCTCGTACTGGCCGACCAGGAAGAGATAGGCGAAAAGGCAGGCTAAGCCGATGAGCAGGCCCAGCTGGTTCTCGTTGTTCTTCTCCTGGTACGAAAGGTCCACCCACTCGATGTGGTAGCCCTTGGGCAGAGGCGTTTCCTCGATGATCTTCATCAGTTCGCCTGAGGTAACGCCGGGCGCGGACATACCGTTCATGCCGGCGCACATCAGTTTGTTCATGCGCTGGATGACCTTCGGGCCGACCGTGTAGCGCATCGTGCCAAGCGAGGATAAGGGAACCTGATTGCCGGTGTTGCTTGGGATCATCAGTTCGTCGATGTTCTCGATGGAGGAGCGCTCCGCGGCTTCCGCCTGGATCTTGACGTAGTAGTTCTCACCGTTCATGGTGAAGTCGTTGATGTAGTAGGAAGCCAGTTTAGATTGCAGCGTCGCGAAAACGTTGGCGACGGAGACGTTCAAACTCTGGGCTTTTTCTCTGTCAAGGTCGAAGTAGATCTGCGGCGTGTTGGCGTTGAAGCTCGACATGACGTACAAAGTCTCGGGACGTATGGTGAGGTCATAGGACATCTTCTGGGCGACGGCAGAAAGCTTGACCGGGTCGGAGTCGGAGTCCGAGCAGATCTTGTAGGAGACGCCGCCCGTGGCGCCCAGGCCCATGATGGCGGGAGGCGTGAAGCAGTTGACGGAGGCGCTGGGGATCGTCGCCGCGGCCGCTTGGACTTTCTGCAGAATGGCGGTGTGGCTCATGGAGGGATCTTTGCGCTCCTCCCAATCTTTCAGCTGGACGATAAGCATGCCGTTGTTTTCGCCGTTGCCGTTGATGATGTTCTGACCGGAAACGGAGAAGCAGGTCTTGATGCCGGGGATGTCCTTGACTTTGTTCCTGAATTCCTCCAGGGCCTTGTCGGTGCGGGCGAGCGTTGCGCCGGGCGAGAGCTCAAGGTTGCAGAGAATGACGCCCTTGTCTTCCGTAGGCAGGAAGGCCGAGGGAATAGTGCCGTGCACTCTGTAAGCCAGGTAGCAGCAAGCCGCGAAGAGAATGACAGTCAGGATGCCTCTTCTGACCAGCAGCTTCACGACGAAAAGATAGATGCTGCGGGAGCAGTTGAGAATCAGGTTGAAGGGCGCGAACACCCACAAGGCTTTCTTTCTGGGCGGACGCAGAATGAGAGAGCAGAGCGCCGGGGAAAGCGTCAGAGCGACCAAAGTCGAGAAGCACAACGACACGCACATCGTGACGGAGAACTGACGGTAGATGTTGCCGACCATGCCGCCGTAGAAAGCCAGCGGCACGTAGCAGGCGACCGTAACCAGAGTCGTCGCGATAATGGCGCCCGTGATCTGCTGCATAGATTTGGAGGCCGCGTCGCGGGCGGAGAGCCCTTCCCTTTCCATCAGCGACTGACAGTTCTCGACGACGACGATAGCGTCGTCCACCAATGATCCGATCACAAGGATCAAGCCGAACATTGTCAAAACGTTGATAGAGTAGCCGATTATGTAAATGATCGGGAAGGTCGCAAGCAAAGACACCGGGATGGCGACGGCGGGAACGACGGTGGCGCGCCAGTCCTGCAAGAAGAGGTAAGTGATGACGATGACCAGAATGAGCGCGATGACGAGCGTTTCAATGATCTCTCGGATCGTCACCTTGATGAACTTGGTCGGATCGTAAGCCACTTCGTAATAGACGCCTTCCGGGAAGCGGGGCTTCAATTCCTCAAGGAGCTTATTGATGTTGTTGACGGTGTCGAGAGCGTTGGCGTCGCTGGTTCGGAAAGAAGCCATGCCGACGCCGGCTTTGCCGTCCAGAAGGCCCTGACCGGCGTAGGAGCGGGAGCCCAGTTCAACTCTCGCGACGTCGCTTATCTTCACCATGGAGCCGTCGGCTTCCGTTCTCAGAACGATATTGCCGAAGTCTTCCGTCGTCAGAAGGCGGCCCTGCATGTCGATCTTATATTCGACGTACTCGTTGCTGGATTCAGCGCCGACCGTGCCGGCCGCCGCCTGCAGGTTCTGGCTCTGGATGGCCGCTATGATGTTGGCGGTCGTGATGCCCAAGCCGGCCATGCGGAAAGGATCGAGCCAGATACGCATGGAGTAAACGCGCTCGCCGAAGACCGCGACCGAAGCGACGCCTTCCAGACGCGAGATGGCGTCCTTGATGGTCGTGTTGACGAAGTTGTTGAGGTCAAGGAGCGAGTAGTCGTTGTCGCTCAGGAAGCAGTAGATGGTAAGGAAGTCGCCGCTTCGTTTGTGGATGTTGACGCCGACTTTCTTCACTTCGTCCGGCAGTTTCGCTTCAGCGCGCTTCACGGCGTTCTGCACGTTGACCATCGCCATGTCGTAGTCGATGCCGGGCTGGAAGACGATGGAGCAGCTGTACGAGCCGTTGTCGTCGCAGGAAGAGGTGAAATACAGAAGGTGCTCGACGCCGTTGATCTCGGCTTCCAGAGGCACCGCGATGGTCTCCTGGACGGCCTGGGCGGAAGCGCCGGCGTAGTTGCAGCCGACGTAGATCTGGGGAGGCGCGATCTCAGGATATTCCGCGATCGGGATGTTGGGGATCGCGATGGCGCCGGCAAAAAGCAGCACAAGGCTGATGACCATGGCCAGGCGCGGCCTTTCTATGAAGATCTGGGAAAACATGAATTACTCCTCAACAGGCACGACGGGGGTTCCGGGCACGACTTTCAGCATACCGTCCGTCACGACTCTCTCGCCCTCTTTCAGGCCTTCCAAAATGATCTGCTTGTCGCCCTTCTGCACGCCTTCTTTGACGTTGCGGCGGCTGGGAATATTCTTTTCGTCCAGAACGTAAACGTAGGAGGAGGTTCCGTCATGCATGACGGCGCTCGGCAGAACGCAGGGATAGATGACGCTCTCGTTCTTTCTCAAGAGCACGGCGACCGTGGCGCCGGGATTGAGCTTCTGGTCGGGGTTTGAAAAAACGGCGTAGAGGACGACCGTGTCCGTCGCTTCGTTGGACTGGTTTTCCGTAATGGTCACCTTGCCGGTCAGGGGATAAAGGGAGCCGTCGCCTAATTTGACGGTCACTTCCGCTTTATCTTTCAGCTCTTTTTCGCTGCCGTAGTCCTGGAGGAAATCTTTGTTAGAAATGGCGAAGCGCACTCTCAGGGGATCCTGCTGGATGACGGAGGCGAGCACTCCGGAACTGGGAGTTATGTAGTTGCCTTTCGTCTTGGCGGTCGTGCCGACCTTGCCGGAAATGGGGGAAGTAATGACGGTGTAGCTTAAGTTCTCCTGGGCCGTCAGAAGCGCGGCTTCCGCGGCCTGGACCGCGGCGTTGGCGACCGCCAGGGCGCTCTTGGCGTTGTCGAAGGCGTCCTTGCTTGTCACCTGCTTGTTGTAAAGATCCTGCACTCTGTTGTATGTCTGCTGGGCGTATTCCGCTTTGGCTTTGACTTCGGCAAGCTGCGCTTCCGCGCTCATGACCGCGGCCTTGTAGGGGACGTCGTCAAACTTGTACATGATCTGCCCTTCCGTAACGAAGGTGCCTTCCTCGAAGCCGACTTCCAGAAGTTCTCCGCTGATCCTGGCGACAAGGTCGACCTTGGCCGGGCTGACGACGCGGCCGGTGTAGCGGTGCTGAGTGACGTTCTCAGTGGTCCCGACGGTGCCGACGGAAACATAGATTTTCTGGGCCTGGGGCGCTTCCGCAGCCATTAGGCCGCAGCAAGTGAGAAAGAGCAGGGCGGATGTTTTGATTTTGTTCATGTTTGGCCTCTGAAGAGATTTAAAAAGTATTAATGTTTATTATAGCAATTTTCGGGGCCGGGAACAGTCCTGTTTTTCGGACAAATCAAAACCCTTTTGCATTGTGAAGTAGAAATTGCTAATATATGGTGAGTTATTTGAGTATTGGTTCAATCTATTTTAATTTCTTTAAGTTCAATTATGGAAAACACTGAAAACTTAACTGAGGAATCCTTTTCTGAGGAACAGGCAGTCAGCTCCCGTACTGCCCAAAATGGTGAGAAGCCCCGCAAGAGCTTTTTCATCAGCGATTTTTTCAACCGTTTGAACGCCGGCATAATCGATTTTCTGATCTTTCTGGGCGGCGTGGCGCTTGTTCTTTTCGTGGCTGATTTTTTCAAGGGAGAAAAAGTGATAAGCGGTGTGCCGGTCATTACCGAGCCCGCTCTCGTAATGCAGCTGAAATGTTTCGTCATCGGCTTGTGGTTCTTCTTCGCCGTCATCACGCGCGACGCCTGGGGATACAGCCGCAGCGTCGGCAAACGTTTCTGCAATCTGAAGATCTTTGCGGTGCGCTCTCCGAAGCCCCGCTTCTATCACACCATTTTCAGAAACCTGACGATCCTTTTCCCCGCCATCGTTATTTTCGTGGCCATGGCGCTGGCTGAAAAAGGCACGATCAATAAGATGACGGAGAATGTGATCGTATGGTCAAGTTATTCCGTGATCTTGCTCGAGGCTTTCCTTGCTTTGATCGGATTGAGAAGAATAGGCGACCTTATCGCCGGGACGAAAGTCATCTTCTTCAAGGAAAACGTCCAGAAGAACTACCGCTACAACCGTTTCTCAAATGAGAACGGCGGCAATAATTATCAGCCCCGTTACCGGAACAATAATTATTACCGCAACAATAACGGAAATCGTTATTAATTAAGCACGGAACTGCAGTCGGCCGCGAGCAGTTTTGCCTTCGCGGCCTTCACATCAGGGCTTAATTTTTCATCGAGCTGGATCCTCACGAAGGCGGAGCCCATGACGACTCCGTCCGCGATGTTGGCTACTTTTTTGGCCATGGCGGCGTCGCTTACGCCGAAACCGGCCGCCACGGGAAGGGGCGAAGTTTTCTTAAGTTCCGCGACTTTGGCTTTAAGGTCTTTAGGCAGTTCCGTCCTCGTTCCGGTCACGCCCTTAAAGATGATGTAATAGACGAAGCCGCCAATTCCTTTCAGGATCTCTTTGATCCTCGCTTTGGGCGTGGCGGGCGAAACTAGCGGGATAAGGTCGAGGCCGTATTTATCGAGAATCGGCTTTATCTCATGCCTTTCCTCCAAAGGCACGTCCACGACCAGAACTCCGTCCGCGCCGGCGGCCTTGGCAGCTTTGGCGAATTTCTCCGGCCCCATGTGGAAGATCAGGTTGTAGTAGCTGAATAAGACGAAGCCCTTCTTGGGATATTTACCGCTCAAGGTCTTGCAGATAGAAAGGACGTCCTTTACGGTCGTGCCGGAAGATAAAGCTTTCTGCGAGGAGGCCTGGATCGTCGGGCCGTCCGCCATCGGGTCGGAAAACGGCACGCCGATCTCAAGAACATCCACGCCGCCGCTTAGCATCGCGTCCATGAATTCAAGGCTTTCCTTGACGGTAGGGCAGCCCGCGGAGGCGAAGCCAACCAGTTTCTTTTTTCCGTCCGCAAAGATCTTTCTCAATTTGCCGCTCATTATTTCTTCTCCTGCATTTTCGCTTCGTAATTGATGACGTTGTCCATATCCTTGTCGCCGCGCCCGGAAAGGCAGACGATGATGTTTTTGTCTTTGCCAAGCTTCTTGGCGTTCACTATCGCCTGCGCCAGGGCGTGCGCGCTCTCAAGAGCCGGGATGATGCCCTCGTATTCGCAGAGGGTGTGGAAGGCGGAAAGCGCTTCCTTGTCTCCTATGGCGGTGTACTTTACGCGCCCGATGTCGCCAAGGTAGGAGTGTTCCGGACCGACGCCGGGATAATCCAAACCCGCGGAGACAGAGTAGGCGTCCAGGATCTGGCCGTCATTAGTCTGCAGCAAATAAGTCTTGCAGCCGTGCAGAACGCCCACTTCGCCGCCGTTGATGCTGGCGGCGTGCGCCCCAGTTTTAAGGCCGCGGCCGCCGGCTTCCACGCCGTAGAGAGCGACGCCTTTGTCTTTGAGGAAAGCGTGGAAGATGCCCATGGCGTTGCTGCCGCCGCCCACGCAGGCAATGACCTGATCAGGCAGTTTGCCGGTCAGCTTTTTGAACTGGCGCCTGGCTTCCTTGCCGATGACCGACTGGAAGTCCCTCACCATCGCGGGGTAGGGGTGCGGGCCGGCCACCGTGCCGATAACGTAGAAAGTGTCTTGGAAAGTGGCGACCCAGTCGCGCAGCGCCTCGTTCATAGCGTCTTTGAGCGTTCCCGTGCCGGAGCTGACGCTTCTCACCTTGGCTCCCAGGGCGTGCATGCGCTGGACGTTCGGGGCCTGGCGCTTGATGTCGAGTTCGCCCATGAAGACTTCGCACTCGAAGCCCAGAAGCGCCGCCACGGTCGCCGTCGCGACGCCGTGCATGCCGGCGCCCGTTTCGGCGATCAGGCGTTTCTTGCCCATACGCTTAGCTAAGAGCGCCTGGCCGATCGTGTTGTTTATCTTGTGCGCGCCGGTGTGGTTGAGGTCCTCTCTCTTCAGATAGATCTTCGCGCCGCCCACCTTTTCCGTCAAACGCTTGGCGAAATAGAGAGGGGAAGTGCGTCCCACGTAATCGCGCAATAGTTCCGCCATCT
>JAFSWV010000196.1 GCA_017444325.1 bacterium
GGTATAGAAAAGCCCGCAGCCGCCCAGTTCCCTGACTATGCAGCGCATGGGATAATCGCTGTAGCCCGCCATGGGCGCCAGCGCGATAGGGGGAGAAAAAGAAAGCCCCCCTATTTTGATTTCATTAAGCACTATTTGCCGATAGCCTTCTTGTAAAGGGCTTCGTTGTCAGGCAGGTAGGTTTTCAGCTTGGCGATGCGGTTGGCGTCCGAGGGGTGCGTAGAGAGCATTTCCGGAACGGATGATCCGCCGGCGGCCATGAAGTTTTCCCAGAACTTGATCGCTTCGTTGGGATCGTAGCCGGCCCTGGCCATGAAGTTCATGCCGATTTGGTCCGCTTCGTATTCGTCGTCGCGGCTGAAGGGCAGGGTAACGATAAGGCTTGAACCTACGCCGTAAGCGGCCAGGACCGCGTCGGCGTTCGCTTCGGAGACGCTGCTGCCGATAACGCTGCCCACAACGTTGACCATCGTCTCGGTGCCCATGCGTTCAACGCCGTGGCGGGCCACCGCGTGGCCGATCTCGTGCGCCATGACGGTGGCTAATTGCGCGTCGTTCTGAGCGTAGGGGAGGATGCCGGTGTAAACCGCGACTTTGCCGCCGGGCAGACACCAGGCGTTGGCGGTCTGGCTATCGTTGAAGACTGTGAACTCCCAGTCCCAATCCATGCCCGGAGTGTCCTGCTCCGCGATCTTCGCGATGCGTTGACCGATCGTCCTGACGCGGTTGTTGATGGCGTAGTCGGTAAGGACGACGCTGTTGGTCTTGTAAACATTGTAGGCTTCCAGGCCCAGGGCTTTTTCTTCCTCGACGGAAGTCATGATGAAAGCAGTTCTGCCGGTGACCGGAACGGTGTAGCAGGCTTGCAGGAAAAGCGCGAGCGCCGCAAGCAAAAGATAGGAAATTTTACGCATGCAAGACTCCTTTCTTATTGGTTTGATTATAGGTTTATCTTATCAAATTTCAAGCTGAATTTGTATAATATCTGGGTATGGTCAGAAAAGGTTCGCTATATTTGGCGCTCTGCCTTATGTTTTCGCTCGCCTCTTTTGGCGAGGAGTTTCTTTTGTCCGCCGACGAGGCGGTCAGGATCCTTTCCGCCATTCCGCCCTGGCCGACCAACAGCGCGATCATAGCTCTGTCGGGCAGCGACAAGCTTTCAGCTGAAGCGCTGACGGGCTGGCAGCCCGGCGACACCGAGTTCGCCCAGGCGCTTTCCTTCACGCAGCTGAAAAAGGACCGCCAGGCCGAGCTCGTGGAGGTTTACAGCAAGGCCGAGAACGCTTTCCTTGACTTTACGCACGCCAGGGACGACTACAACTACCGCCGCTACTGGGCGCGCTACGGCCTTTACGACCAGCCCGAAAAGCCCGTCATGGAGCTCGTGGAATTCCCTCCCGATATGCCGGAGGAGTTCCGCTTCTTTTTGGAGGGCTTGCAATACTACTACCGCGACGATCCCGATACAGCCAGGGAACTTTGGGACAGAGTGAAAGCTTTGCCGGCCAACAAGAAGATCTACTGTGAGAACTGGGCCAGGACGCTGACGGCCGATTCGTACTCTGAAAGCGACCCCTACAGGACCATCAGGGAATTGGAGGAGATCAGGAAAGAGCTGCAGAAGAAGACGCACCTCGATCCTAAGCTAACGGCCTGCCTTTTGAGGTGCGAAGCCTCGAGCTACGCCGCGGTGACGAACTATCCCCAGGCCATGAACTGCTACTTCGCCCTCAACCTTCTCGGTTTCAGAAGGGAGGAGATGATACACTCCATCGCCAACCTTATCATGAAGAGCGAAGGCGCTGACCTTGAGATCGCCGCCAAGAGCCAGGCGGTCGCGAAAATGACGACCTGGCACGCCGCTACGCTGTATTCCAACTTCCGCCTGGGGACTTTGGACGTCGTCGATATGGAGGCCATCGCCAACTGGCTCAGAGCGCTGAAGAAAGCAGGGCGCCTGGAGGACGTGGCGGACCTCGCCGCGGTCGCCGCCTACAGGATAGGCGACAACGAGCTTATAGAAGAGGCGATAAAGTGCGCCAAATATATGTCGCCCTTCGCCGGCTGGATCATGGCCAAAAAGAAACTCTCCGACAATAAGCGCGCCGAGGCGGAAAGCGACCTGGCGACGCTCTTCTTCAGCTTCCCCAACATGACGCCCGAACTGAGGAACGCCATCGGACGCGACCTTTCTTTCCTCTATCTCTCCGACCAGCGCTACAAGGAAGCCCTGAAGCTTTCCCTTGCCAGCGACGACTGGCAGGAAGCCTCCTACATCGCCGAGCAGGTCATGACCATCAATGAGCTTGAGCACTACATTAAGGAAAGGGAACTGGAGAATCCCAAAGACGACCACAACACGCCGAGACTGAAATATCTTCTGGCCCGGAGATTGGCGAGGGAAGGCGATCTTAAGGACGCCGGCCCCTACTTCCCGCGCCTGGCCAAAGCCAACGCCGACCAGATCATGGCTTCTCTTGCCATCGGCAAAAACACCACTCTTCCAGCTTCCGAAAGAGGCTCCGCCATCGGCGACGCCGCCAGGGGCATCTACTACGGCGGGGAGCCGCTTTTCGCGACCGAGAACGCTCCGGACTGGTTCTCCAACGAAGGCAGAGAGCCGCGCGCTTACTTCTTCCGCGACCGCTCTCAGAGCCGCTTGGCGCCCGTCAGCGAGGACGAGGAGAAGAGAGTAAGATTGCACGCCAAGCGCGTTCCGGCCAGGCAGCTCTGCCTCGACAACGCCGTCAGCCAGGTCTGGCTGGCGGTCGAACTGCTGCCGGACAACAGCGACAGCCTTGCCGAGCTTTTACTGGAAGCCGGCCGCTGGACCGAGAACCGTGACCTTGAAACTTCCCGCAAATTCTACGAGACCCTGATCAGGCGCTGCCCCTCCACCGCTCTGGGCCAGGCGGCCCAGAACCTTCGTTGGTTTCCGCAAGCAGAATAAGCTGTTTTTTTCCTACATTTTCGCTCTTTCGGCCGTTTTCTAATTTATGCTAAAATAAATAGATAATGGTTAATTGTTTACTTTTTTAGGAGCGAAACAATGATGAAATATTTGGCCATAGCGCTAATCGTTCTCCTTTGCGCCCTCTGCCCCTATCTTTTGGGCAAAATGAGCGTTTCCGGGATCGAGGAGCGTTACAGGAACGCCTGCTACGAGCTCGGCATCAACCCGAGGCCGTTTACTGTTGAAAGCGGCTTCCTTTCCTCTTCGCTTACGCTGGACGAGCCTTTGTCCACAACGATCTCGTCTATGGGGCTTGCTCCCGAGGCCGTGGACTTCTTCCGGGATTACGACCTCAGCTTGAAGATCGACGTCGCGCATGGGCCCATGCATTTTATTAAAAGCGCCGAGCACACCGTTCTCACGCTCAGAGGGCCGGATTGGCAGATCACGGGCGAGGAATGGCGCACCAACAGGTTTTCCGCTCCTTCTGAACGCTACGTCAGACTTTACGACAAGGTGCTGGAAAAGGAAGGCGTAGTTTTCTGCATCAGCAATTTCTGGCTGAAGGACAACGGGCCTGGCGCGGAATTGACCGCCGGCGCTTTTTCCGTTTGGCCGGGCCTTTCCATCTCCGGCTTGAAATATGTTTCCGAAACGTCGAAAGACGAACGGACTTCTGGCGATCTTATGGTCGCATCGGTGCGTTTCGAGGAAGGAGAGATCTCCAATCTTTTCGTGAAGGTGGAATCCAAGCCCAAAATCAAGGGCGGCTCTCAGAAAGATCTCCGCTGTCAGATCCTGATGGGAACGGGCTCTTTGGGAGATCTGGCCGGCAGAAAGGTCGAATTTGAAACGAAAGACCGCTTTTTCTCCCGGCTCGTTCGCTTTTTCCTGGACGAGGAAAGCTTTGAAAGTTTGATGATAGGAGGCGGAGATGACTAAAAGGCTGATCTTCACGGCCGCAATCGTGCTTTTTATAGCGCTTATCCTGCTGCCGTATATTAACGGACGCCTGGCCGAGCGGGAGATAAGAAGTTTCTTCAAGCGCTCCCCCGTGGGCGAGGAAGCGGTGAGGTATTACGAAAGGGGATACTTCAAATCCGATTGCGTTGTGGAATTCGACGGCTACGAGCTGATGACGAGGACGCTTTCCGAAAAGGAATTGGCAAATTTGAAGCCGATCCTGACCAACATCGTTTTGCAGTCCGACTTCTCGATCTACCACTGTCCCTCTTTGAAAGACAAGACTTTTTACTGCAAGGGCGAAGGCAAGACAGTTGTCAAGGCCCCGGGCCACATAATTAAAAACATCGACCTCAAGGCCAGCCTTGGCTGGGACGCCTGCGTCAGGGCGACCTTCAGGATCCCCGGCGGTTCCATTGAAGCTGAGAAACTTGGCGAAGTCTTCCCGGAATACGAATGGCTCTCCTATAACTGCGAACTAAGTGACATCACGGGCGAGATGAAGATCCCCCTGGGCGGCAGGGAAGCGACCTTTAAGCTCTGCGCCAACGGGCTGCAGTCCGCCGCCGGCAGCTTCACCAATTTCGTCCTGCAGGGTTCGAGCCGCGTCATCAACGAGAATGTAAGAGCCTACTGCTTCACCGGCGATCTTGAGAATGTCAAAGGAAACGGCTTTAACGCCAAGAACGGGAAGCTCTACTTGAACGGCAGCGTCAGCAACAAGCTGCACAACATCTCGCTCGACCTCAATTCCGAAACCCAGATCGAGGATAAGACTCTGCCCGTCGATCTCAAGCTTCAGCTCAAAAACTGTCATCTCGAAAAGCTGAACGAGATCAGGACGACGGTCACGAGCTTAAAGCAGCAGCGCAACGCCGGCATCAGCCTCAACGTTATCTCCAAGTTCGCGGACGTTATGGAAAGCGGCAAGGAGTTTTTGAAGTGCGGCCCGGGCCTCGACTGCGCGGGCATAGTCACCATGCCGGAGGGCGACGGCACGCTGAAGTTCCGTCTTGACACCTCGAAGGTGAAGCTCAACAACTGGCGGGACATTTTCCGTCTGCAGGAAAACCTCGACGGCGGCCTCGACATTATTTTGCCGCAGGCGGCCTTGAAGGAGGGCGGTACGATGAACGAACTCTTCAACGCTAAGGAAGACGGGCTGATAGGCCAGGCTGTCCTCAGCAACGGATATTACGTCATACACAAGGATCTCAGAAATATCATAAACGGCAGATAAATTTCAGGAAAAACTATGAAACGCATTCTTTTTTGTGCAGCGCTTTTGACGGCCCTTTCTCTGAACGCCGTCAGGATCACCGAGTTCATGGCTTCCAACAAGGGAACGATCAAAGATTCCTTCGGCGAGAGCTCCGACTGGGTCGAGCTCTACAACGACGGGGAAACGTTCTCCCTGGACGGCTGGAGCTTAACTGACAACGAAAACAAGCCCCGCAAATGGGATTTCCCCGCCACCAACTTCGTGGCCGGAACCTATATGCTCGTCTGGTGCTCCGACAGGGAGATCTCCCAACCCGGGTCTGAAATGCACACCGGCTTCAAGCTCTCCGCCAGCGGCGAGTACCTTGGCCTCTTCAACAAGGAAGGCCAGGTTGTCAGCGAATACAAGCCGACTTTTCCCGTGCAGTACGAGGATGTCTCCTACGGCGACGGCTGCGTCGTCGCGACCGAGGAAGTGATCCTGCGCGCCACCAATTCCTTCTGCCGCGCGCTCGTCCCCACCAACGACAGCCTTGAAACCTCCTGGTACAGATCGACCTTCGACGACTCCTCCTGGAGGAGCGGCAATTCCGGCGTCGGCTTTGAGAAGAGCCCGGGCGGTTCAACCGACGTGACTCCCTACGTCGGCATCGACGTGGCGGACGACATGTACGGCAAGAACGGCACCTGCTATATCCGCATGCCCTTCAATCTCGCCGACACGCCGAACTTCCAGAAGCTCGTTTTGAGGATGCTCTACGACGACGGCTTTGTGGCGTACCTTAACGGCGTGGAAGTCGCAAGGGTGAACGCTCCTCCCACCGTCAGCTGGGAATCCTGCTCGCCCACCTACCACAACGAATACAACATCCTGAACTTCGAGGACGTGGACATCACCGATTACGTCAACCTGCTCAGAAAGGGCAAGAACGTCCTGTGCATCCACGGCCTTAACGACACCACGACCAGCTCCGACTTTTTGATGGACGCCGAACTGAGAGGCAAGGGAATAGACAGCATCGAATTCAAAGAAAGGGGCTATTTCACCAGCCCGACTCCCGGCCGCGTCAACGGCGAAGCTTACGAGGAATTTTTGCAGCCCCTAGTCTTCAGCAAGGACTCCGGCTTCTATGAGGATTCTTTCCAGCTGACCATCACCTCCCCGGACGAGGGCGTTACCATCCGCTACACCCTGGACGCCACCGAGCCCACGGCCAGCAACGGAATGGTCTACAGCGGGCCTCTCAACATTTACGAGACCACCGTCATCAGGGCGGGCGTATTCAAGGAAGGCGCCTACAGGCCGAGGGCGGCGGCTAAGACTTACGTGTTTTTAGACGACGTCATCGCCCAGCAGAGCGGAGTCCGGCCCGGCAGCCAGTGGCCTTCAGGATCCATCAACAACCAGAAGTTCGACTACGGCATGGACACGAGGATAACCCAGTCCGCCCGCTACGGAGGCTTGATGCGGGACGCCTTCGAGCAGATCCCCATGCTCTCCATCGTCGTCTCGCCCGGCAACCTCTTCAATTCATCTACCGGCATCTACGTCAACCCCTGGCAGGACGGCCGCAACTGGGAGCGCTACGCCCAGCTCATGTATCTTACCCACGACGGCAGCGAAGGCTTCAACGTTGGCTGCGGTCTTAGGATCAGGGGCGGCGCCAGCAGAAGTTCCGGCAACGCCAAGCACTCCTGGCGTCTCTTCTTCCGCGGCGAATACGGCAACTCCAAACTGGAGTATCCGCTCTTCGGTTCCGAAGGCGCTCTTGAATTCGACAAGATGGACATCAGGACCGCCCAGAACTACTCCTGGAGCTGCGAAGGCGGCAACGAAGCCAGGGAAAACATCATGTGCCGCGACGTCTTCGCCCGCGACCTGCAAAGAGAGATGGGCGAACCTTACACCAGGAGCCGCTACGTCCACATTCTCCTGAACGGCCACTACTGGGGCCTCTACCAGTTCCAGGAAAGGGCCGAGGAGCATTTCGCCGAAACGTACTTCGGCGGCGACAAGGACGACTACGACGTCATCAAGCCGGACGGCTACGTCGCCGTCGTCAACAGCGGCAACATCGACGCCTGGAGAACGCTCTGGCAGATGGCAAGGGACGGCTTCACGGAAGAGACTTACCTGAAGGCGGTGGGCCGCAATCCCGACGGATCCAGGAACCTTACCTATCCCGTGGTGCTGGACCCCACCAATCTGGCGGACTACACCATAATCAACAACTTCATGGGCAACACCGACGGTCCTCTGACCATGACGGACAGCGGCCCCAACAACTTCTTCGCCATCTACGACCGCGTGAAACAGGGCGGCTTCAAATATTTCTGCCACGACACCGAGCACGCTATGGTAAAGATGTATCTGAGGACCGACAAGACCGGCAGCATAACCACAGGCCGCGACGGCACGGGCGCCTTCAACCCCCGTTATTTGCACCAGAGGCTCTGCGCGGTCGATTCCTACAAGCGTGTCTTCCAGTCCCGCGTCAACAAGCATTATTTCAACGAGGGCATGCTGACGCCCGACAAAGCCTCACGCCTGCTCCTGTCCCGCGTGCATGAGATCGACAAGGCGATCATCTGCGAGTCAGCGCGCTGGGGCGATGTGAGGACGGACTGCCGGCAGTATCAGCCTCTTAACCGCGACGACCACTGGTGGCCCGAAATACATTGGATCACTAACACCTTCTTCCCGACCAGGAACGAAGTGAACATTACCCAGTACAGGAACCGCGGCTGGTATCCCTCTATCGCGCCTCCCAGGATCTATCCCAACGGCGGCAGAGTTGTGTCCGGCACGAAAGTGACGCTCTCCGGCGAAACGTACGTCAAATACACCACGGACGGAAGCGACCCCTACACTTCCTCCACGGCCAAGCGCTACACCGGCCCTCTTACCATCGACAAGCCAACCTACATCCGCTGCACCTACGACCCGGCTTACAGCGACACGCCCATGGACGTCTCCGCGTACTTCACGCTCTCCGAGAAGAGTCCCCTGCTCGTCACGGAGCTGATGTACATGCCCGCCAAGCCCGAGGAAGGCTCCGCCTTCACGGACAAGGATTACGAATTCATAGAGCTCTTCAACAACTCCGACAATCTCTATTATCCGGAAGGGCAGTCTGTGACAGGTGGCGTGGATTTTGTATTCGCACCTGGCTCCAAGCCCATTGAGCCGAGAAGCTACGTCCTCATCGTGAAGAATTTGGAGGCCTTCGCCGAGCGCTACGAGACCAACGATATGTACATCGCCGGAACTTTCGACGGCAGCATCTCTAACGACGGCGAGCGCTTCTTCCTCTCCAATTACAACTTCAACTTCAGCGGCTTCTGGTTCGAGGACGCCCGCGGCTTCGGCCCCTCCATCGTAGCCGCTAGGTACGATCTGGATTATTCGGACTACAGCACCAAGCTGGGCTGGCGCCTCTCCGGGGAGCCCTACGGTTCGCCCGGCCGCGAAGACCTGCCGGAACCTTCTTTCCTCTTAATCCCGCTTCTCGCTCTTTGGGGCGTCAGAAAACTTTCCTAAGAGCTTGAGGCCGTTTTCCGTCATAGTCTTTTTCGCTTTGCTCTTCGCCGTTGCGGCGGAGGGCGTGCGCATCAATGAATTCCTGGCTTCCAACAAGTCGGGATTGATGGATTCTTTCGGCGAATACTCCGACTGGATCGAAATATACAACGACGGAAACGAAACGGTAAACTTAAAAGACTTCGGACTGAGCGACGACGCGGAGAAGCCTTTCAAATGGCGTTTCCCCGCCACCAACCTCTTCGCGAAAAGTTACCTTACCGTCTTCGCGACTTCGGATTCCTTTAGAGTTCCCGGAAGCGAGCTGCACTGCGGCTTCAAGCTTTCCGCGGACGGGGAATACCTAGGCCTTTGCGACAAGAAGGGCGTCGTGCTCTCAAGTTTCGCCCCTACTTTCCCGCCGCAGCTGGAAGACACCTCTTACGGCTGGAGGGAAGACAAGTTTGGTGATCCTGTTTACATGGACCAGCCGACGCCCGGGGGAAAAAACCGGGGCGGCTTCAAAGAGATCATAGGCGGCGTTACTTCCGTTCCCGAACCGGGCTTTTACGAGGAGCCCTTCGAACTGAGATTAAGGAACGGTCTCGAGGGTACGAGGATAGTCTATACTCTGGACGGGACGACGCCAAAAAAGGGCGGGACGATTTACCGCGGACACTTCACGGTCGATAAGACGACCATCGTCAGGGCGATCGCCTACAAGGACGACGCCGGCGGCGCCCTTGAATTCACAGGCACCTTCGTTTTCCTAAACGACATCATCAATGCTCCCGACGGCGTTCCGCCCGGGGATCAGTGGCCGACCAATTCCGTGAACAAGCAAAGGCTGGATTACGGAATGGACACTAGGATCACCCAGTCTTTGGATTACAGGGATGCTATGCTTCCCGGCCTTAAGCAGCTGCCCTTCCTCTCCATCGTGGCGAGCCCCGCCAATCTTTTCAACGCTTCCAGCGGCATCTACGTCAATGCCAAGCAGGACGGAAAGCTCTGGGAACGTCAGGCTCACATCGAGCTTTTGAACCACGACGGAGCGCCGGGCTTTTCCGTTGGCTGCGGCTTGAGGATCAGAGGCAGCTCGAGCCGGGCCGCCAACAATCCTAAGCATTCCTTTAGGCTCTTCTTCCGCAGGGAGTGGGGAGCGGGGAAGCTGAAGTTCCCGCTTTTCGGCGAAGGCGAAATAAGCGAGTTTGACAAGATCGACCTCAGGTCCACCCAGACTTTCTCCTGGCATTTCGAGGGCGACGCCTACCAGTCCGCCTACTGCCGGGACGAGTTCGTCCGCGACCTGGCTCTTTCCATGGGCATGCCGGGAACAAGGGGACGCTACTACCACCTGCTCCTGAACGGCCATTACTGGGGCCTCTACCAGACCGAGGAACGGCCCGACCAGAACTACGCGGCCCACTACTTCGGCGGCAGCGAGGACGATTACGACGTTCTGAAACCGGAAGATCTGGTGGTGAGCGTTACCCATGGGAATATGGACGCCTACAGGAAACTGTGGCAGGCGGCCACCAACGGTTTCGATGACGCGAACTATTTGCGAACTGTGAAGAGCGGGCTTTTAGACCCCACCAACGTGGCGGACATGGCCATATTGAACAGCCTCGTCTGCAACATGGACAGTCCAGTGGCTATCGACGACCAGCACGTCAACAATTTCTTCGCCCTCTACAACCGCGAAAAGCCGAATGGCTTCAAGTTCATCAACCACGACAGCGAATGTTCGCTTCTTATGGATCATTACGACGCCGACCTGACCAAAGACACTTCCGTGGGAAGCAAGCTCAGCTACTTCAACTCCCGCTATCTTAATCAGAGGCTGATGAAGTCGGGTGAATACAGAAAAGTTTTCGCCTCCCGCGTCTGCAAGCATTACTTCAACGGCGGAGCGGCTGAAACGAAGAGGATGCAGGAGCTTTTCATGCGGAGGGCCGACTCCATCACCAACGCCATCGTCTGCGAATCCGCGCGCTGGGGCGACATCAGGGCGCCCTACGGAGACAGGCTGCCCTTGCGGAGAGACCGCGACTGGCAGCCCAACATCACGTACATCAGAAACAAGTTTTTGCCGCACCGCTACGAAGTCACGCTTGAGCAGTACCGCGCCGCGGGCTGGTTCCCGCAATTGGATCCGCCCATCCTTTCCCTTTGCGGAGGGACGGTTCCTTACGGTTCGGAAATTTCCCTTATCGGCGAAAAGAAGATCGTTTACACGCTTGACGGCAGCGATCCCTGGGTGTCCGAAACGGCGAAAATTTACTTGGAGCCGGTTGCTTTGACCAATTCTCTTACTTTCCGCTGCTGCTACGCGCCAACAGAAATCGATTTCCCGATGCGGGGCGAAGCGGATTTTACGGTGGAGGAGCTGCCCGAGCCTTGCTTTGGAATCTTGCTCTTACTTTTCCTTCTGGGAAAAAGGAGGACATTGAATGTTTAAAACAAAATATATCCTGACGTTTTTCATCGCCGCGCTGATCATCATCTTCTGCGCCAGGGTTGGCTGGCTCGGGAGTTTTACCCGCAGCCTGACCTTGGACGTCTCCGGCTTCTTTGTCAGAGTCGTCAACTATCCCGGGCAGAAGCTCAGCTACTTCTGGAACCTCTACCAGTTCAGGAGCGCGGTCCTAAGGGAGAACACCGCGCTGAAACTGCAGCTCGAGAACCTGCAGCACAAGTACGACC
>JAFSWV010000197.1 GCA_017444325.1 bacterium
TGCTTGTCTCTCCGCTGGAAAGGGCCGTCTACAACTATCTGTCGAGCTGCGCCTCCAAGAATCTCCCCTCGGAGGAGAAAAACCGCCTGGCGCTCATGCGCCTGAAGCGCGGCTGGTGGCACTACGACAGGATATACCGCTTCACCCACGAGGAATTCCCGCGCCCGTATATCCCGCCCAACGAGCTGGAAAACTATCTCTCCCTTGAGGAGATCTACAAGAACAGAGTCCGTTTCGACGCGGTCTACATCACCCTTAATCCCGACATGGCGAAAGATTGGAACAAGCTTCTTAAGCGCGCCAGAGATGACTACAACGAGAGAAAACATGGAAAAAAGCTACAAGATAATCCCTGAGCCGAAACGCATCGTTTACGGCGAGAAAAGCTATTCTATCAAGAAGCCGCTCAGCGAGAAGTTCCGCACTGAGATAGCCACGGCCTGGCACGATTTCCCGCACACGGCGGAGAAGACGCTTCAGGAAAACGGCATCAAGATCCGTTTCTTCGAAGTCGCCAACATGGAAAAGGAGGCTTACGCCATCAAGGTCACGGAGAACGGCGTCTTGGTCTCGGCCGGCGGTTATGAAGGCCTTTGCGGAGCGTTCCAGACTTTCCTGAAGATATTGGACGCCACGAGCGACAGCATCCGCTGCATGGAGATTGAGGATGAACCGGACTGCCAGGTGAGGGCGTTCCATCTTGACCTTTCGGTTTACAATTACAAGATCGAGTACGTCAGGAACATTCTTGACAAGCTGGCTGCCTTGAAATACAACGCCGTCATCATCGATTACCGCGGCATGTTCCCGTACTCTCTGCCGTACGCCTCCGCTTTCTACGGCTACAGTACGGAGCAGGTCTCAAGGATGGTCGCCTACGCCAAGAGGCTTGGCATAACCATCATCCCGCTTCTGCCCGTCCTCAGGAGCGTGAACTTCATCTGGGAACTGGAACCCTACATTTGGATCTCGGATCTGCCTGAAGTGAAGAACGACCGCCTGGCTAAGGTCAAGGCCGAATTGCCTGAGGCCAGGGAATTGATGAAGGGGCTCTGCCGCGATCTGGCCAAGGCCCACGGCGGGAAGTATGTTTTTCTTGATTTCGCTGGCCGCGAAGAGGACAATTCCTTCACCCAGGAGCTCAGCCAGGCCCAGGAGGAGTACGCCCTTGAGCTTTGCGGGGTCCTGAAAGAAGAGGGGAAGCTGCCGATCACCTGGTCCGATATCTTAAACGGCGATCTCCTTGACAAGTGGCCAAAGGGCGGCGCGGTTCTTATGCGCGACAATCGCGAGCTCGATTCCGCGGACCGTTTCCAAAAGGCCGGCCAATCCGTCTGGAACAGCTATTACGCCCTCTCTTTCCCGGCTACCGAGGTCAGCATACGTCTTAAGTCTCATCTCCAGGCTCTCTGGAGCATCAAGCAGGACAAGAACGAGCAGGGCGGGGTGGTCCTGGCCTACAGCAGCCACAACTGCCAGCGGCTCGACACGCCGCTTGCCCCGCAGCTCATGCAGGGGGCTATGAGAATGCCCATCGTCCTCGCCTGGGAAGCCGTTTACAGAGCCGGTTCGCTCTTATGGCGCAAGACCTCAACGGAGGAGAGTCTCAAAGAAGGCTGGCCGATCTTCTACTTCGGTTCCGAGAACGAGAAAGTCATGGAGTTCTCTTCCTACATGGAAAACTTCCACCTCAGCGACTCGGACGATTATCCGAAGGCCACCAAGGAGCTCATGAAAATGGCGGAGGCTCTTAAACCCCATATCCAGCGCGACATGCTCGATCTTGTCTACTTCTACGCCAGGTACCGCCTCTACAACCGCTACATCGACCAGCAGTTCTCCCGCAGAAGGGAGATCATGCACGTTGACAAGGTCATAGTCTCGACCAAAGAGATGCACAAGCTCTGGCAGACCGCCATGCACGACAAACTCCCGCTTGAGACCGTATCGCTGATGCAGCGCTATCTCTTCGGATACGTCGAGGAGCTGGTCCGCCGGGCGGTCAGGCGCTAGGTCTTTCCCGCTATAGGTTCCGCCTTGACAAAGGGAAGGCGTTTGAATATAATTCTTAACGATAATTTTTACCCTACCACAGGCGCACGGTGCGCTTGCGGGAGAGGGTCACATGTACATTCATTAAATCCGAGAGGAATACGTGTTAACAGTTACGGTTCGTAAAAACGAAACAGTTGACAAGGCGATCCGTCGCCTGAAAAAGAAAGTCGATCGCGAAGGCGTTCTTAAAGTCGTGCGCCAGCACGCCCAGTACGAAAAGCCCAGCGAGAAAAAACTGCGCAAGCAGAAAGCCGCCCGCCGCAACGCTCACCGCCTGATGAAGCTCTACCGCTGATCAGACGGCGCCTGGCGGGAAGCGAGGTAATATGTTTCCCAAGCAAAACAACTACAATGCCAACGAAAAGCTCATCCTGACAAAGAAGATCGTCTGCGAATGCAAGCTCTTCTACGTTGACTACAAAGAAAACAAACGCGGACGCTTTTTGAAGATCAGCGAAAAGGATTCCGCCACCAAGAGGACGATAATCGTGCCGGCGGAGGCAATACAAGAACTTTCCGGAATACTTCAGGAAGTGGCTGCCTTGGGAAGCGCAGAATCGGAAGCAACAGTTGAAAAAGAACAGCAACAGGAATAAATAAAGCCATGAAGCAGACTGTTAACAGGGGTTTCACCCTCATAGAGATCTTGGTAGTCATAAGCGTTATCGGCATTCTTGCGGCGCTTTCAGGAGGCGTTACCGTTGTTGCCAAAGCCAAAATCAAGACTTCCGCTGCCGAGGCTGTCATCCAGCGTTTGGAGCTTGCCCTCAGCCAGTACCACAACGATTTCGGCTGCTATCCTCCGACCGGCAACGGTCCTGCCGACAATGCCGTGATGATCGGCTGCCTTACCGGCGACCTTAACGGCGACGGGAAATATACCGGCGATGAAGGCGACATTCCCCTGAACCACCCCCGTTGGAAAAAGCCCTACATCGACATTGACAAAAGCTTCCCCGTAAGGGCCGGCAAACTGATGGATCCCTGGGATGTTCCTTACCGTTACTGGGAAAACCAGAGGGAATGCCCCCGCTGCCCCTACAACCCCAACATGTATCTTTTATATTCTTGCGGTCCCGACAACAAGGCTACCGAGGGAACGAGAGATGAAACGATAGATTTCGGCGCGGACTACAACCGCGACAACATCATAAACTGGATCATTGAATGATCTGGAAAAAAATGAGGAGTGCTAGAATGAAACGCAACAAAGGTTTTACCTTAATTGAACTGCTCGTCGTCATCGCCATCATCACTGTACTCGGCACGCTGGGCACGACCGGCGCCGCCATGGTTCAGAGACAGGCTAAGAAGACCCAGACCACGACCATCATGCAGAACGTCGCTCTGGCTCTGGAACAATACAAGACCGACATGGGCATCTACCCTCAGACTGATGACCCCAAGGAGATCTCCAATGCTCTTACCGGCTTCGTTGATGAGCCGGATCAGAAAAGCGACAAGTATTACAAAAACCCCAACTGGCGCGGGCCTTACTACGACATCGACAAGAAGCATTATTTCCATCAGCAGAACAACCAGGCCATCGCCGACTCCTGGGGAAATCCTCTGAACTTCAGGATCCTTCAGCCCGAATTTAACAAGTCCAAGTTCGACATGTGGTCAAGCGGACCCAATGCCACCAACGACAATGGTCTCAAGGACGACGTCAGACCGTAACTGAACTGGAACTTTAAAGCGCAATGAACGAAAATCGCCCTAGATATAGCGGTTTCACGCTGATGGAACTTCTGGTAGTGATCGGCATTATCGGCGCTATCAGCTCCATAGGTGTCGTGAGTTTCGCTGCGGTCGGCCGCAGCATGCGCATAGAAAGCGCTGCGAACGCCATCAAAGACCGTATCTTCTACGCGCGCACTTCCGCCATCACCCAGCGCAGGAAATTCGCGATCCGCATGACGGTCACGCCGACCAGAAAAGTCTGGAAACTTCAGACTTTCGATTCCGGCTCCGACAACGTCATCGACTACGAGAACGACTTGACTGTGGACACCAGGCCGTATTATCTCGACCATCGCCTGAATATCAAAGCGGAGCCGCCCATAGAGATCGAATTCTCACCGGAAGGCGGGATCACCTACGCCTCACACAATCCGATCGTCATAGAGGATAAGACTGAACCGCAGGAGATCTGGGAGATGCCGATCCAGATCTACAAAGCGGCCGGTATAGCGCGAGTAAAACCAATCAACCGCATTTTCCCCGAGGATAACAAGCCGGTTCAGGCCAAGGCCTCCGACAATCCGCAGGTGGAAAGTGAGGATGCAGCCTTCGAGGCCCTAGGACTTGACTAATGACAGAAATTAAGACATACGGTTTCAGCTTGATCGAGATCATGGCCGCGCTGGCAATTCTTTCGATCGGCATGAGCAGTATCATGGCTGTCTTCCCGGCCGGCATGGAGTCTTTCCGCAAGGCCAGGGACAACACGGTCCTTGCCAATCTCATGCGTTCCAAGGTCAGCGAGCTGACCTATGAACTGGGAAGCCCCATGGGCCGCGGCGACAACGCTTCCAGGATCGCCAAGCACTACCTGAAGGCTGACACTGCTTTCGCCCGTTACATGTCGGAAGACGACAAGTCGAAGCGCACTTCTTCTCCTGTCATGGTCTCGGAAGTTTATCCTTTCGAGCAGAACCCCCGCTATTTCTGGCAGTACACCGTGCATGACATCGGCAGGGAAGGCGACACCAAGATAGGCGAAAAAGGCGTCAAAGGCGTCTTCTTCCAAATAGAGATGAACGTTTACGACCGTTCCCAGATCCAGGAGGAATTAGTTCCTCTTGATCACTCAAGAGTCAAGGAAGACCAGGTCAACAAACCGATCCTGCGTCAGATCTTCCGAGTACATAACCCTTATCCGGCAATAACCTATGGCAAGAACGCTAAGAAGTAAATTCGCGGGTTTCACACTGATTGAGATCCTTGTCTCTCTCGGCGTTCTGGGCATCCTGATGTCGTCTCTGATGGTCGCCTTCCGTTCGACCTTCGACACGGTTTCGGAGACCCAGCTTAGGGCCGAGATGAACCAGAACGTTCGATCCGTGATGGACCAGTTGAACCGTGAGCTTTCCCAGGCTCTCGTCAACAACAACCGTCCGGTGGGCGAGCAGATCTATTTCCAGATCAAGCAGCTCAGCCCCAACCAGTCCGTCATCCGTTTCGGCTGCACTACCGAGCGCGGCATGAAGGAACTTGCTTACGCCATGCGCGAAGTTAAGATCGACGACCAGCCTCAGTGGCCAGATTACGAACTGGTTCGTTTGCAGAAAGACAAAGGCATGTGGAATTTCAATGAACCGAAGAACTGGCCAGAATTCGATGTCAACGACACCGAGGAGGTTGAGCCCTTCGCCTTCGACATCATCAGTTTCCGCGTTCTTTACTGGAGCACCAAGAACGGCCGTTTCGTGGCCGGCAACTGGGACTCCTTCCAGAGGAACGGCATGCCCGCCAAAGTCCGCATAGTCCTGAAATCCATTCCGCGTTCCGATGCCAAGAAAGGCTTGACTACCAAGAATATGGATGAATTGAAAGGGCTTGAAGAACATAAGATCGACATCATTTTGCCCCAGGCAATGTGATAAAAGTTTATAATTATCAATCAACTCAATTAAAACTCAACCAGGAGTACAAAATGAAAAAAAGCATGTTAGTAGCCATCGCGGCCCTTCTTTTGGTCGGAACAGTTACCGCCGCTGAGGTCACCTCTTTGAGCGACGAAGCTAATATGTCCCGCACCGCCAATACTGCTGACCTTTGGGGCAGCAAGTGGGGCTTCAAGATGACCCGCGGTCTCGTTAACGCCGCTACCTGCTGGGTGGAACTCCCTCGCTCCATTTATGTCGAAACGGTCGATAACGCCGTCATCGGTCCCTGCAAAGGCCTCTTCAAGGGTCTGTTCCTGACGGGTATGCGCGCTGTCGCCGGCTCTCTTGACGTCGCCACTATCGGCAGCGTCGATGACATGTACAGTATCTATGAGACGACCTCTCTGCCTTACTTCGTCTGGCAGAAGTGGGATCAGGTCGAAAGAGACTAATACTGATTCTATTACGACATAACCTCGTGGTGTAATGGCAGCACAAGAGTTTTTGGTACTCTCGGTCTAGGTTCAAATCCTGGCGGGGTTGCATAAAGCGAGACACATGTTTTCATGATGCCTCTGCCTTATATACTCAACGGAGATTTATGTTATACACGATAGTATTGGTCCTTTTAGTGATCGTCAGCATCTGTCTGGTCGGCATCGTTCTTCTTCAGTCCGGCAAAGGCAACAACCTTACCAACGCTTTTGAAGGCGAAGCGACCTTCGGCAACCGCTCCGGCGACGTGCTCACCAAGGGCACGATGGTCCTTGCGGTTTCTTTCATCGTCCTCTGCCTCGTGGCGACGATCCTCTACAAGCACGGGAGCGCTTCCATTATGCAGAGCAGCTCAAGGCCCGCCAGGCAGACTCAGGAGAACCTGAGGTCAATGGCTCAGCAGGAGGCTGATGAAGCCGCCGCCAAGGCCGCTGAAGTCGCCCAGAGCGCCGCAGAAAGCGCCGAAGCTTCCGCCCAGGAAGCTTCCGAAGCTGCTGCTGAAGCCGCTGCTCCGGCCGCTGAAGAGACCAAATAAGTAAGCTTAGCTATGCTGAAAAAGGACGCGCGACGCGCGTCCTTTTTTTTTACTTTATATTTGCAAATCAGTTATCCTTTTGTTATGATAAACGAAACAAAACAAGTGAGGTAACACTATGCGCAGCAAATTACTCCTTATCGCTCTTATCGGCACAACCACGATCTTCGCCGGAACTCACGTTCTATGGCAGGACGACTTAGAATCCTACGACCTCGGAAAGTGGCTCGGACAGGGAAATACGGAAGTCATGCAGTCAACTGTCAACTGCGAGGGCGAAGAGCCTGTGGAAGGCGAAATGGACATAACAAACGACGGTGAGAACTGGATCCTCCATGTGGGCAGGAAAAAAACTCCCGCCGGCGTCACGGCGCCGAAAATGGACCGCGGCGTAAAGATCCCCTCGATTGGGGGCGCCTTGATTACAATCATGGCAAGAACGCCAAGATAAAGATCAAGGGCAAGACCAGGATCCCTGAAGGCAACGGCTACGCCGAGATCAGGCTGACCACGAAGGATGACAAGCCGATGCTGCGCTTCACGCCTCACTCCTCCGACTACAAGACCTACTTCTACAACCACAACTCCACCCTCAACAAATCCGCCGCCAACGCCGGCAATTCATACTGGATCAACTCCGAATCCGGAAGGACCTGGTATCACACCACCAACGCAGTCGTCATGAGCACCTGGTGCTTTTTTGAGATCATTATAGACTGCGATCTGGCCCAGGTTGTATCCTACAGTATCAGAGCCCTTGACGACAGCGGATTCTCATATAACGGCCGCAGGATCTGCCATCTGCGTTATATGCTGGAACGTCCCGAGTTCGTTGAGTTCACGGCCGTCGGCAACACGTTCGACACGGACAGAGCCGGCGCCGATTTCGACGATCTTCAGGTGATCTACGAATACGAGCCCCCGGAAGAGGAATGGGAGACCTTGTACGAAGACTACTTCCAGCAATATGAATTTGGAAAATCCCTATCTGAACAGCAGCCCCTCTACAAGAGACTGGGCAGCTGGGAACAGTACACCGACAATATCGATACCAACGAGGCCGGCATTTACGTCGCCCGCCTTTTCATGGGGAAACCCGGCGATAATGAATTCCCCAAAGACGGCATTACGATGGACCTTCCCACGAACACCTTCTTTGTGCCCGGCCAAAAGCTTCGCTTGACCGCCGTATATTATGTTCCCGACAACGGCTGCTGGACCATGTTCAGGAAAGGGGACACCCCTGTCGCCACCTACGGCTTCCATTCCGCCACCAAGTGGTTCACCACCTGGGGCACCAACGAATTCCAGCCGCGCTACGACGGCTCGGAACGTTACGTCTATAAACACTACATCACAACTGCCATTACCCTTGCCTACGATGACGACGGACCTTTCCTTGAACGCGTTGATCTTCAGAGCAGCGAGGAAGACTCCACCAGTTGGAGCTTTGACTGGACCCATTACTACGACACGCACCTTCCGGACGTTCCGGACAACATTGGCATTCAGGTCCAGGGCTGGAAGAACTTCGACGGACGTTATGTTCTCCTAAGCTACCTCTGCCTTGAGCAGACCGTGCCTCCCATTCCGGAACCGGCCTTCCTGGCTTTCGGAATCATTGTCCTCGCATTTTTCTTACGCAGACGATAATCTGACGCGATTAATTTGTTTTGCCGCAAAGAAATATTTAAATAAGGCATGGCTGATGCCATGCCTTTTCCTTTTTGCTTTCTTTCTAATTGCTTTTTGCGTATAAGCGAAAAAGTAAGGCCTTTCTCACCTCGCCCTTTAGAAGTGACGCCGTGGCCGCGAAACGTGCCTAAAATCGTCAGATAACAGCCTTAAACAGCGAAGCTTACATGCGACACTTGCTTTTTTTTTTTGAGAGAATTGCTTGCACAATTATTTATGACCAATAAAATATTAACACAAATCTATAAAGGAATGAAAAATACTAACGATATTTCGGAGTTGCGAGATGATTTTCTTGCCTCGTTAAATATCATTATAAATAAA
>JAFSWV010000198.1 GCA_017444325.1 bacterium
GAAATAAAACTCATCCGGGAATTCACCTACGCTGACTACGCCGGCAGACTGGGAGAAAAACTATGACGAATTTTCTGGAATCGGAATTCAAGCCCGCCAAACCCACAGAAGCCGCTTTCCACATCATCCCCGCTCCCTACGAAAAAAGCGTCTCCTACGGCTCGGGAACAAAGCTGGGCCCCAAAGTCATCATAGAGTCTTCCCAGCAGCTTGAAAAGATCCAGCGCGGCAAGAAGCCCGGAGCCAAAGGCATCTACACCGCCAAACCAGCCTCTACTCTCAAGGCAATTGAAAAAGCTGTCTCCTACGCCCTGGATTGCGAATCCCTGCCCTTTACCCTGGGAGGCGAGCACACAGTCACGCTTCCCGCCATACGCGCCTTAAAATCGCGCCTGGGCTCTGAAATTGGCCTCCTACAGTTCGACGCCCACGCCGACCTCCGCTACGCTTACGAAGGCAACCCTCTTTCCCACGCCTCCGTCATGCGCCGCGTCAGCGAACTGGGCATCGCGATCGCCCAGTTCGGCACCCGCTCCTATTGCGAAGAAGAGCAAGCCTTCAGGCAGGACAAGCAAAACAAAATTACTTTCCACGACGCCGAGGAACTCTTCCTCCGCTTCAAAGAAAATAAAAAGACCAGACTCCTCCCCCCGAACTTCCCCAGGAAGATCTACCTCTCATTCGACATCGACGGCTTAGACTCCTCAATCATGCCCGCCACCGGAACGCCCGTTCCCGGCGGCCTCCTCTGGTACCAGACCTTAAGTCTTCTAACAGAACTCACCAAAGGCAGAACCATAATCGGCATGGACCTCGTGGAATATTCCCCCATTAAAGGCTTCCACGCCTACGACTTCACCGCCGCCACCTTAGCCTACGAGATGATGTCGCTGGTATAGCGATCCTCCCTTGCTTTTGAGACCTTGTTTCAGTATAATATCCTCTACCATTAAATAACTATAACTGAATCAGGTTAAAGTATGAAAGAAAAGATCCACCCCAATTACGAACAGACGACCATCACCTGTGCCTGCGGCCATGTTTTCAAAGTCGGCGCCACAGTAAAGGACATGCATATCGGCATTTGCTCCGAATGTCACCCCTTCTTCACGGGTAAGCAGAAATTCGTCGACACGGCTGGCCGCGTCGAGAAGTTCAACCGTCGTTACGGCAAAAAAGACTAAGAGGTCTTTTTTCCCCTGTCACACGAAGCTCACGACGCGCGTTATTTTTGACGAGCTGTGGGCTTCGTTTTTTTTGCTCTCCGCTTAAGGCATGAAAGTATTCGACATAACCGCTCAGGAAGCCGAGATCGCCAAGATCGAAGAGGAGCTCGGGCTGCCCGAGACCGCCTCCGACGCCAAGAGGCTGCGCGATCTGACCCGCCGCCACAAGCATCTGAAAGACGTGGTGGAGACGGGGCGCGCTTTGCGTGACGCCCAGTCGGCCGTGGAGGACTGCGAGAAGATCATCTCTGAAAACGAGGATCATGAGCTGGTCGAACTGGCCAAGAGCGAGCTTTCCGAAATGACCGCCAAAGCGGAGGAACTCGAAAAAGCCATGATGGTCCTGCTGCTGCCGAAGGACCCCTGCGACGAAGCGAACACCATCATGGAGATCCGGGCCGGCACTGGCGGCGAAGAAGCGGCTTTGTTCGCTTCCGAGCTTTTCAGGATGTATTCCCGCTACGCCGAACGCCAGGGCTGGAAGATCGAGACGATGAACACCTCCCCCGCCGCGGCAGGAGGCTTAAAGGAGATCATCTTCAGCATCCAGGGCGACGCCGTATATTCGCACATGAAGTACGAGGCCGGTGTGCACAGAGTCCAGCGCGTGCCGGAGACCGAGACGCAGGGCAGGATCCATACTTCCGCCGCTTCCGTAGTCGTACTGCCGGAGCAGGAGGAAGTGACGGTGGACATCAAGCCGGAAGACTTGAGGATCGACATCTACCGCTCGACCGGCGCCGGCGGACAGCACGTCAACACGACCGACTCCGCCATCAGGATCACGCACCTGCCGACCGGTCTTGTCGTCACCTGCCAGGATGAGAGAAGCCAGTACAAGACCAAGGCGAAAGCTATGCGCGTCCTGCATGCCCGCCTTCTGGAAAAAGAACTACAGGACGCTGCGACGGAACGTTCCGCCCAGAGGACAACGAAGGTCGGCAGCGGCGACCGCAGCGACAAGAACAGAACTTACAACTTCCCCCAGAACCGCGTGACTGATCACCGCATAGGGTTGACGGTCCACGCTCTGGGAGAAATAATGGACGGCGACCTCGACCGTCTTATTTTGCCCCTTATTGAGCATGACACTGAGGAAATGCTCAAAGAAAGCATCAATTTATGAAAAGATCACTTTTAGTTTTCGGCGCGCTCTTCTTTCTCTTCGGCTGCGACAAGAACGCCTTCGACGAGAAAGCGGATGAGAATCTGCAAGTCGTGCCTGTCGTCCTGAGGGAGACCGGCGCCAAGACAACGGTTGCTAAGGAAAAGACCGTAAATAAACTCGCCAACGCCACGGTCGTGACCGTTACGGTCTTCCAGGCCAGCGCTCAGCAAACTCCCGTTAAGAACGGAACCCAGCTGATCTCCCTGCCGATCCATACGCCGCAGGATCACTGCACCAGCAACGATCTGGCATTGGTCGGCGGCATTCCTGTTCCGACCACCGAATTCTACCAACTCTTCGCTCAGCCTAACCTCGACACGATCCCGAGTTACTTGAGAAGGGATTTCGATAAAAAAAGAAGCGAATTCATCACCCAGCTCATCAACAACAAGGTCTTCGAATACGCCGCGGCGCACGAGGATTTCAGCAACGAGAAAGGATACGCGGAAGCGATAGAAGACGCCGTGCACAAGGTCAATCTGGAATATTTCTACGATCGCTACATCAATCTTAAATCCGACGTCAGCGAAAAGGAAGTGAAAGATTACTTTGAGGCGCACAAAGCCGAATACACAAAGCCCGCCCAGTTCAGGGCCTCGCATATACTCGTGAAAGTCGCGCCAAACGCCTACAGAGCGGAAGTCAGCAACGCTTACACCAGAGCGACGGAACTCAGGCGGCGCGCCCTGGAAGGCGAAGATTTCGGTCAGCTTGCCTCGGCCTACTCGGACTGCCCCTCCAAAGTGAAAGGCGGCGACCTTGATTTCTTCACAAAAGGACAAACGCATCCCTCTTTTGAAAAAGCTGTTGAACGAATGAGCATAGGCGACATCTCCCCTGTCGTGGAAACATCCCAGGGATACCATGTGATAAAACTTACGGACAGGATCCCGGAAAGGACGCTGTCATACGAAGAAATAAAAGACGAATTGAAAAATCAGCTGGCTCTGAAGAAGACCGGTGAAGCCTACGAATCGGTCCTGCAGTCCCTAACCAACAAATACAAGGTGATCCGCAATGAAAGCCTCATCAGAAAATTGGTCGAACAGTATTAAGCTTCTTGCCGTCCTTCTTCTTTTCTGCGCCCCTCTGTGCGCTGAAGAGGTGAACAGCATCGTAGCCAAAGTCGGCGACGCTTCCATCACCGCGGTCGAGCTTGACCGTTACATCAACCCCGCTCTCAAGTCGTACGCCAAAATGATGCCGAACGACGAGGAGATCAAAAGCGAATACCGCAAAGAAAGAGTTGATGCCTTAAAAAGCATCATCGACACCAAATTGCTCGTCAGAGAAGCCGACAAACTTGAAGTCAAGATCCCTCCCATCGAGATCGACAAGCAGCTCAACAAGGAAAGGGAGCGCTACGCTTCGGAAGAGGAATTCCAGGCTTATTTAAAGGAGAACAAGATAACGCTTCTGGAATTCAGGCAGCACATGGCCGACGCCATCAAAGCCCAGGCGGTCCTTCAGGAAAAAGTCTTCAAAAGAGTCAGGGTGCTTCCCCACGAAGTGCACAAATTCTACACTGAAAACAAAGACCTGATCTACTCTCGCCAGCCCAGCGTCCACCTCTATCAGATCTTGATCAAGGACAAGACCGAGGAAGGAAAACTTGATCCCGAGACCAGGATCAGGGACATCAGATCTCAACTCGTTCAAGGAGCCAATTTCCAGAGATTAGCCCTCATGTACTCCGAAGGCCCGATGAAGGATTCCGGCGGCGACTGGGGCCTGATCGAAAAGGGCCACTTCGGTGAAGAGATGGCTGAAGTTGAAAGAGCGGCCTTCAACCTCGCTCCCGGACAATTCAGCGACATAATTAAGACCCCTTTCGGCTACCACATCGTCTATGTCAGCGCCAAGCAGGACGCCCACGTTCAGACGGAAAGGGAAGCCTACGACGACATCTACCGCCGCGTGGCCGAATCGAAGAGCGCCGCGGTCTACGAACCCTACATGAACGGCCTCAGACGCTCCTGCAGCATCGAGATCTTCGATCCGGAACTCATGGAAGCCAAACCTTCCACCAGACCCGGCAAAAAGGTCGGCGACTTTATGACAATACCCGCCGCCTTTACGGAACCTGCCGAAGAAACCTTCGTGACCGTTCCTGTCATCACCCCGACGACCGTTGAGACCGTGGAAAGCAAACCGATAGAACTGACGGAAAAGCCGGAAGAGAAAGTCGAAGAAAAGGTCGAGGAAAAAGTTGAGGAGACCGTGGAAAAAGCTGAAGAGAAGGTTGAAGAAAAAGTCGAAGAGACTACCTCCGCTTTTGACTCTCCCGCAGTGACCGAAACTGTTGAAACGGTCGAAGTGATCGAAAAAGTCGATCCTCTGAAAGAACTGGATGCTCAGTTGGACGCTTCCGCCGCCGACCAGAATCTGCCCGGCGCCAAGCCGAATCCCGGAGCGCCTGTTTTTGAGATGCAGGAAATCGAGGTGAAGTAATGCTGGTCCTCGGCATCGATCCCGGCACCCGCGTTACAGGCTACGGCCTGGTCCGCTCTGAAATGGGAGCGATGGAGTGCGCGGAATTCGGTGTCATAAAGAATTCCGCCAGCCTTCCGCTCGTGGAATGCTACGCCAGGATCTTCGAGGGGATCGATGAACTATTGAAAAGCTACGACGTGACTACTGTCGCGGTCGAAAGCCAGTTCTTTTATAAAAACGCCCGCAGCGCACTGAAGATCGGCGAAGCCAGAAGCGCCGCCGTTCTTCCCGCCGCTTTGAGGAGGATCCCCGTTATGGAGTACTCCCCCACCAGGGTGAAAAAGGCCGTGGTAGGGATAGGCGCCGCGACGAAAGATCAGGTGCAGGCCATGGTAACGAACATGCTGAGGATCAAGGACACGCGAATGCTGCCGGACGCTTCCGACGCTCTGGCTATAGCGATAACCCATATTCACGCCCTCAAGTACGGGCAAACCATAACCGACGCGGAGGAAAAATGATCACGTTTCTGGAAGGCATCATTGATGAAAAGGAACCGACCTTTGTCGTTCTTAACGTGGGCGGCGTCGGCTATGAAGTCAGCATTTCCCTCAACACTTACGAAGCGCTCCCTCCCGCCGGCGACAAGGTCAGGATCTTGGTCTTCCATCACCTTAGGGAAAATGAGGAGAAGCTTTTCGGCTTCTCAAGCCGCGAAGAAAGAGAAGTCTTTTTGAAGCTCATAGAAGTGTCCGGCATAGGACCGGCCTCGGCGCTCCTTATCCTGAGCAGCCAGCCTATCTCTACTCTCTGCCATACGATCGCCTGCGAAGACGTCAAAGCCCTCTCCTCCATCAAAGGCATCGGCAAAAAGACCGCCGAAAGGATCATCGTGGAACTGAAGGACAAGCTGACGCACCTGGCCGGCAAGACCGCGCCCGCGGGCATCTCCAAGAACGCCGCCGACGCCGTCATGGCGCTCGTCGCCCTTGGCTTCCGCCAGACGGAAGTCCAGGAAGCGGTCCAGAAAGCTCTGCAGAAAGATCCGGACGCCTCCACGGACCAGCTCGTAAGGTACGTCATCCAGAACCGGAGCTGATATGCCGAAGGTCGTCTGCTACGGATCTCTTGTCCGCGACATCATCTATCACGTACCCCACTTCGTAAAACCGGGGGAAACGCTTCCCGCCGAAGACCGCAACGTCTTTTATGGCGGCAAGGGCTTCAACCAATCCCTCGCGCTGAAAAGAGCAGGGCTCGCGGACGTCTATCAGGCCGGAAGCTGCGGCCCTGACGGGCTTGATTTTCTGGAATATCTAAAAAAAGAAAAAGTCGAAACTGAACTGCTCTGTCCCGTCACCGTTCCGCAAGGCCACGCCGTCATTCAGATCACGCCTGACGGCCAGAACGCCATTCTTCATTTCGGCGGCTCCAACCGCTGCGTGCCCGAAAAGCTTGTCGGAGAGCTTATAAATTTCCTTTCCGAAGGCGACTGGTTCATCGCCCAGAACGAAGTGAACCTTCTGCCGGAAATAATGAACGCCTTGGCGGAAAAAGGCGTTGTGATCGCTTTCAATCCCTCGCCCTGCGACGACTCCATAAAAGCTCTTCCGCTTGAAAAAACATCTTATCTCATCGTGAACGAATTGGAGGGCGCGACCATTTCCGGCGTTTCCTCCGACCGCCCGGAAGAGATCTTGGAAAGCATGCGGGAAAAATACCCCCGTACAAAAACGATCCTGACGCTGGGAGAAAACGGCGCATATTACGACGACGGAAAAGAAGTTATAAGGCAGGAAGCCTATAAAGTCAAAGCCGTTGACACCGTGGGCGCCGGCGACACTTTCTCAGGCTTCTTCTTCGCCTCCATCATAAACGGACTGGCGCCGAAGGACGCCCTGAACCTCGCCTCCAAAGCCTCCGCCATTTCCGTTACGAGGCCCGGCGCGGCTCCCTCCATCCCAATGCTTAAAGAAGTCTTGCAATACAAATTTTAGGAACTATTATGTCGAAAGATCTTCCCCATTGGCAATTAAAGGAACTCTATCCTTCCCTCGATTCCCCGGAACTGAAAGCTGATCTTCTTAAGATCAAAAACAACGTCGCCGCTCTGAAGGAATACGAATTTCCTCCCTGCCCGAAGAGCGTTGAAGAACTGGCCGACGATCTTGCGAAAATGATCAAGCTGGAAGAGGAGCTCATAGATCCTGTGGAAGCGATCGGCGTTTACTGTCATTCCATCATAACGACCGACTCTTACAACGGCGAAGCCGTTAAGATCGATTCTTCCTTGGACGGCGCCAAGATCGCCCTTAGCCTTCTGCAAGTACGCTACCTTAAATGGCTGGCCGCCGTTCCGCAAAAACTTTGGGATGATTTCTGGTTATCTTCCGCTTCCGAAGAATTGAAAGACTTCCGCTTCGCCCTGCAGGAAGAGCGCGACAACGCCGCGCATCTTCTTAGTGATAAGGAAGAGGAGCTGGCCGCCAAACTTGAGCAATGCGGCACTCAGGCCTGGGCAAAGATGCAGGGGCTTATCACTTCCAGAGCCACCGCAGAATTCACTGTTGACGGCGAAACAAAAACAATGCCGCTGACCGCTATCAGGGCCTATCAGACCAACAGCGATCCCGAGGTCCGCTTAAGGGCGCAGAAGACCGAGGAAGCGGCCTGGAAGGCCATTGAGGACCAGGTGGCCGCCTGTCTTAACGGCGTCAAAGGCAGCGCCAACACCATGGCGAAAGCCAGAGGCTATTCTTCCGCCCTCGAGCAAAGCCTTAGGATCTCGCGCTTGGACGACGAGACCTTCGCCGCCCTCTGGGACGCCATGCAGCGCTCCTTCCCTCTTTTCAGGCGTTACTTCAAGAGCAAAGCCAAAAAGCTCGGGCTCCCGAAACTGCGCTGGTGCGACCTGGACGCTCCTGTTGGCTGCAGCACGAAGCGTTATTCCTTCGAAGATTGCCAGGCTTTCCTGCTCAGACATTTCGCGAATTTCACGCCCGAAATGCACGACCTGGCCAAGAGAGCTTTCGACAACAACTGGATCGACGCTGAGCCCAGGGACGGCAAGCGCGGCGGCGCTTTCTGCATGCCGGTCAGGAAACTTGAGGAATCGCGCGTCATGGCCAACTACGGCTACAACTTCGATTCCGTCAACTGCCTGGCTCACGAGCTCGGCCACGCCTTCCACAACTACTGCATGAAAGGCCTGCCCGCAAAGCAGCGCAAATGCCCCATGACGCTGGCCGAGACCGCCTCCATCATGAACGAAGTCGTCGTCTCCAGCTCCGCCATAAAAGAAGCGGAAAGCAAAGAAGAAGAACTCTACATCACGGAGAACATGCTCATCAGCGCAAGCGGCGTCATTGTGGACATCGCCTCCCGCTTCCTCTTCGAAAAAGAAGTCATGAGGCGCCGGGAAGAAAACGAGCTCACCGCCAAGGAACTCTGCGCCATCATGGAAGAGGCCCAGAACGCCACCTTCGGCGACGCCCTGGACGAAAACTGCCGCGGCCCCTACATGTGGACCTGGAAGCCTCACTATTATTTCTCAAGTTTCAACTTCTACAATTACCCCTACGCCTTCGGCCAGCTTTTCGCCCTGGCGCTCTACTCCCTCTACAAAAAGGAAGGTCAAGCCTTCATTCCCAAGTACATGGGATTTCTCCGCTCCGCAGGACAAGATTCTCCGAGAGGCTTGGCCGCGCGTTTCGGGTACGACATTACCAAAGCGGAATTCTGGGACAACAGCCTTGCCGTTATAAAAGACTGGATCGACCGTTACGAAGAACTCTAAATGAAAGAAGGACTGCTTTTCATAATTGGACTCGCCTTCCTTATCGCAGGCGGCGAAGTTATGGTGAGAGGCGCGATCGCGCTCTCCAAGAAACTTCGCATTTCCGCTCTGGTGATAGGAATAGTCGTTGTCGGTTTCGGGACTTCCGTTCCGGAACTTCTTGCCAGTTTGTTCTCAGTCGTCGGAAAGATAAATTCTCCGGGTCTTGCAATTGGCAACGTGATTGGCAGCAACATTGCCAACATTATTCTGATCCTCGGCTTGACCGCCTTGATAAACCCCATCGTCTTCACGGAAAAAGCCCGCTTCAGGGAGCTCTTCTCGCTCGCTCTGAGCGTCGTCCTCCTCGGCCTCACCTTCTCTTTGGGGTACATCGGACGCCCTTACGGGATGATCATGACCGCCGCGATGCTCTCCTATATTTTCTGGAGCGTTTTCAGCCCAGATGCCAAAAGTGAAGAAGTCTCTGAGGTGACCGGACTCCTTAATAACTTTTTCATCAGCTTCATTGTTACCGCCGTCGGCATAGCCGTCATGGTAGGCGGCGCAAAACTTATGGTCACAAACGCCGTTGTTATAGCAAGGGACTGGCACGTCAGCGAAACTGTGATCGGGCTTACAATAGTGGCGGTCGGCACTTCCCTGCCTGAACTGGCGGCCTCCGTCATTTCAGCCATTCACAAGCGAAGCGATCTGGCAATAGGAAACATCATCGGCAGCAATATCTTCAACGCCCTGATGATCCCGGGCGTCACCGCGGTGATCAAACCGTTCCCGGTCGCAAAAAACATTCTTCCAGACTTTGCGATCATGACAGCCGTCACGGTCGTCTTTATTCTGTTCATGCTGCGCGGAAAAATAAACCGCCTCGCAGGCGCGCTCTTCTTTGCGGCCTACGTTGCCTACATGATCTTTATCTGGAAATAATACCGCAGGAACTATTCGGTTTTCGCCTTTTTCTCGGCGGCGGCTTTCTTGTTGGCGGCCCTCCAGTCCGCTTCAAGCTCATCCGCCGTTTTTCCGGTCGCATCCTTCCAGAACTTGCCGTCGTCGAAGGAGTGGTCGCGGAGCGCAGCGTTGAACTTCTTCATCGTCCCAGGGAATTTGCTCTCCACGAAACCGAAGAAATGCGCACTGACGCGGTAGGAGTCGTTGTAGTGGTATCTGTCGGGATCCCTTAGCACGAAATCGCAGCCTTTGGACTCGGGCTCAAAAAGGACCCACCTGATGTAGTCCGCGTAGCCCTCGCTCGCCCATTCCGGGCAATTATCCTCGTTTGCCCCATCCGTCCAGTAGTTCTGCATGACGTGGGTAAGCTCATGAATGGTGGAACCAAGCGCCTCGCCGTCCAAATTGTCCCTGAACCAGTCAACGCGCAGACTGACCCGACTTTCACTCGGCACAGCCCAGGCCGGCGCGTAATCGGCGTTCTGCAGCTTCACGACAACGAACTGGAAGTAGATCTTCTTTGGCGGCGTCCAGCCGTCGGAAGCCATGATATCGGTCAGCTTCACGACCCACTCTTTAATAGCGGGTGCAAACTTGTCTTTAGTCCACTGCTTAAGGTCCGGGGCGTTCGAAGTGTCGAATTCAAGCGTCGCAATACTTGTCGAGACTTCAAATTTGTTCGTATCACCGATTTCCTTGACGGTCTCCTTGCCGCCATCGGACGTGCACGAGGATGTCAACGGCAGGATAAAAAGACAAGCGATCATTAACTTCAACCAGTTTTTGTCATGGCTCTTCATTATGTTCTCCATATTTTATTTTATTTGATTTGATTATTGTTCTCTTTCCTCAGGTAGATCCCAATTGTAATTGTGGATCTCGCTGCCGAAACGCCAGCGCGCGGGGCGAATATTTTTCAGCCAGTCCAGCGGTTCGCCGGTAGGCTGAACATTGGCCGAGCGGCGCAAAGCCTCCTCCAGCGCCGTACGGATCTCCGGCGTCGTCAAGCCGCGCTTCCATGAGACGAACAGCGCCGTACCGGAACGCGAGACAAGGTCGAGCCACTGCGAATTCAGCCTCCACGGAACGGCGTCCTTATCCGAAAGCCCGAAGCAGTCGCCATCCGCGAAATAGAACGTCCCATGATGGATCGTGCGCATGCCGACCGTGTTCGGACCCATTTGGCGCGTCCTGCCCCAGTCGTTTCCGCTCGTGTCGTCGCCCGTGCGCTGGATTTCAAAGAGGCCGGCGGCGAAATGGTCGATCGCGTTGCAGCCGATGATGACCATTTTGTCGCCCGCTGATTCGCGAAGCGCCGTGTAGAGACCCTTTATGACTTCCGCCGTCGTACGGCTCCTGTCGCTCCACTCGGGAAGGTCGCGGTTAATGGGGGCGAGCCCGCCGCCCCAGGATACGCACCAGTCGAAAGTGATGTAGTCTATCTTGATGAGCTCAAATCCCCATGCGGCGAAACGCGCCATATCAGCGCGGATGCGACCCTCAAGCGCCGGATCCGTCGGATCCATGGGAAGGCCTTCGTGCGGCAGCCCGTCGTCGGGAAGGAACGGACGATACCAGAGTCCTGGCTTGGCGTCCATCGCCTTGACGCGTTTAGCCACTTCGTCCATCTCCATCCCCCACTTTTCGTTCACTCCCGCCCAGCGCTTGTCGGCCGTCGTTTCGGCGCATCCCTGCTTGCCGCGCTGCCAGCCGTCGTCCACGACGACGTACGGGCGCACTTTCTCGCCCTTGACGAGCGAAATTATGAACTCGGCGTCCGCAAGGAAGTTCGTCGCCGTGTTATTGCCGTAGGCGCAATACCAGTCATTGTAGCCATAGATTGGTTCCTTCGGAAGACGCGGTTTCGGACACATCATTCGGCAGAATTCCTGACCAGCTTTGAAGGGCGTCTCGTTATCATTGCCGCGCCGAGAGACTAATGTGCAGGCATTGAGCTCGCGGCCCTTGAGTTCCAAGGGAAACGAACCGGCGCGAAGGTCAAGCGAAAGCAAAAGGCGCTCCGGAGCGATTTTCCAGGATCCGAAGACGTTCGGCTGGACCATGAGGCCGTAGCCGTCCGTGCGCGATCCTTCGTTGATGAGGCAGTACCAGGGCTTCCAGCCGTCGTGCGGAGCGGAGGAGCCATCAAGGCTAAACCATCCCGAGTCACCGTATGTGCGCTCCCAGTCGCCGCCGTAAACGAGGGCGTCTTTCGGGAGCGAGACGTCCCAAATAAGCTCCACCTTGGAGATGGGAGCTTCACCGGACACGGTAACAGATACTTCGTGACCAAAGGCGAAGCAGGTTGACAGTTTCACGCGCCCGGCGGAATCTTCCGCGCCGTCCACAAGGATCTTGTCTGGTTTTAAAATATTGACAAACGGCATCTCAGTGCATTCCTTCACATCATTAGCGGCAGCGGGCTCGTCTGCGGAGACGCACAGAGCGCCAATCGCCAGCGTCGCCGCGCCAACCAGGGATAAAATCGAAACAACTTTTTTCATTCTATCTTCCTTCATTTACCATGTATTGCCGAAAGGCTTCACCGCCTCGTCCAGTTCGGGGATCGTCTCCGACTTGCCGGCGAGGTACTCATGGACGCGGCGCTTGGCCTCCTCCAGGCGCGCAAGCACGCTGACATTGCGTTTCTGGATAAGATCGAAGCCGAAGGGCTGACTGGTCTCGTTCCAGTTGTCGCGGTAGATCTCGCAAAATTCACGCATGGCATCTACCGCCTTGTCGAGCTTCGCCGCGGCCTCTTTTATCTTCTCGGCGTCTTTAGCCTTCCATGCTTCCAGCATCGCGAGAGAATAGTCGAGCTTGGTCCGCGTCGCGCGGCTGTAAGCGCAGGAGACGGGAGCGCCGGACTCCTTCGCTCCCGCTTCCACTTCGGCAAGGGCGTCGCGCCAGGCGCGGAGGCGGTTTATGCCGTCGCCGTCCCACTTCGCGAGGGCGTTCCTTATCTCGAGCATGTAAAGCGGATCGTCATAGAAGAAGGTCGTGTCGTGCTTCCCCAGATTGAAGTTCGGATGGCTCTGGATGTCGGAGATCTTGGCGAGGGTCTTGAAGTCCATGCCGGTTATTGCCTTGAAACGCGCGCAAGTGTCGTCGTTGGGCTCCACGGGACGTCCGGCGGCAAGTTCGGCGGAGGTGAACATGGCCTCGTCGATGGTCTCGGGAATATGGTAGGCGCCGTTGTCGCCCCAGAGAGTGATCCACATTTCTTCGCACCCTTTCTCCTTTGCGGCGGTAAGAAATGCGCCCAAGGCTTTGAGCGTATATTCACGGAAGTGAATGAAGCGGTCCCACACCAGGGCGCCGCCCGCCAAAACCGGCTTGCCGTTTAATTCCGTGTGTCCGTCGATCGTCCTGCGATAATGATCAGTATCAAGATTGTAGTAATCCCAGAAAACAAGGCGCACGCCGGCGGGGATCTTTTTTGAGATCTCTTCTGCGGACAGTTCTTTGTTGTCGCGGTACATTCCGTAGAACATGTCGCTCCAAATCAGGACTTCCTTGTAGCCGTGGCGGTTGCAGATCTCGCAGACTTTTTTCAGATGCTCAAGGAAAACGTCGAAATTCGGACGCTTGCCGTTGCGCTTGGCATATTCGTCGTCTGCGAAGCCCCACGCCTCGTCCATGCCGACGTGGATGCGGCTGCCGCCGGCGGCCTCCTGCCAGAACGCGATCATCTTTTCGATGAGCTCATAGGTCTTCGGCTCGCCCACCAGCACCGTCCCGTCGTTGTTGCGCACGTCCTTCGAATCGCTCCAGCGCAGCCACTTTTCAAGATGCCCGAGCGTCTGGATGCAGGGAACGAATTCAAGCCCGTTCGCATCCGCGGCCGCCTTGATCTCCTTCACGTCTTCAATAGTATATCCGCCGCGCGTCAAGCCCCACTTCGGCACGCCTTCCAAGCGGTAGGTGTCCTCGGTGTAGAGCATGACGCTGTTGTAGCCCATCTTGGACATGCGCTCGAAGCAGCGCTTCAAATATGGGACGTTATAGACGCGTCCGCGGGAGACGTCAAGCATGGCGCCGAGCTTCTTGATACCCGCCCCTTCAGACTGAGATTCAGCTGCCGTGCAAACCAAGGCGCCGGCAAGCGCTGCGATCGAAGCGATAGTTTTCATTGTCATTGATTCATTCCTAACGTGTTCACGCAATTATATTGTTCAGTGATAGATCTTCTTGACCCTATGGTGAACGCGGATATGGTTCTGTTTATCATAAACGCTATCACAGGGGCAATGAGTCTTCCTCTCGGGTGGTTCTGGTTCAGCGTCAGCATCAGCCAAGGCTTTTTCCCATTTGGACAGCGCCTTTGGATTCGTCATGGGCTCTTTTGTCAAGGGATAGAAGACCCTAATGGGTAAGTTGTCGCAAAAATCGTCATAGTTTCCGGCCCATTTGTCGCTGACATAGAGATTTTGAAAACTGTTGCGGAATCCGGAATTGCCGTCTTTCACGGTTTTGATGTATTCCGTAAACTTTGATTCGCTTGCCAAAAATAAATTGCTGACCAAAGCTCTTGACTGTCTGGTAAAGTAAAGTTTCTTTTCCGGTGCCCCAATTTTCTGGGGCATGAACAGTTCGGAAGGAAGCAGCAGCTTGTCTTCAAAAAGATATGGCAGCGTGACGATCCGATTAGGCTCAACAACATCGTTCAGGCAAGAACAGTGCGCGCAGAGCCCGACTCTTAGCGCGTCGCACAGTTCTCCATCTGGATTGACGCTGTCCATGTATTCCTTCAAGACCAAACTGGCAACGCCGTATCCGAGGCTGTTTCCCAACCGAGGCTTATTGTTTGGAGTCGCGCAGACCAAAATGGAGCGGGACTTGCTGTCAACGTATACATTGTCGGCCGGGGAAAGATCGTCTTTCCCTTTCAGGAGCGCAAACCGCTTGGGATCAGTTACGACGTATATCTTGCAAGGATCTCCGTAAAAATTTACAATTTCCTTGGCGCTCAGTTTTCCTGTGATATCGGAAAGCGCCGCATAAACATCCGAGCCGATCTGCTTGAGATCATAATATTGGAAAGTGTCCGCTTCCTCAAGCCTTTTGGCGCCTGTCCCTGTTCCTTTGCCAGCGGGGACGGAGCATTTTTCGGGATAATAAAAATTGAAAAAAGGCATCTGCCAGGACTGGTATTTTTCTCCTTCGCAGACAAGTTTCCACCGTTCCGCGCCGGCGCCTTGGACGCGGGATGACAAGGAGAAAATTACTGTCAAAAGAAAGAAAAACAGTTTAGAGGATCGCATGCCGGATGCTCTTTTTTCGACGATTAAAATCAAATTAACTAACTATTTCAATTATAGCATAAGAATGAGGCCGTTTTGTTTTTCCTGACAAACATTTCTCTTTGCCCAAAAGGGCGGGACTTTCTGATATAATAAATAAAATAAAATTAAGGAATATTTTTATGCTGGAACAAATCGCTAACGAACTGGAAAATCTTAAAAACGAAGCGGTCGCGGCTATAGAGGCTGCCAAAAGCACTGCCGAACTGGCCGAACTTGACATCAAATATTTGGGACGCAAAGGCTCCTTCGCCGCTTACATGTCCCGCATGAAAGACCTTTCCAACGAGGAAAGGCCGGCTTTCGGCAAGATCGTGAACGAAGCGAAAACCGCCGTCTCCACATCGCTTTCCGACCGCCGCATCGCCCTTCTCGTGGCGGAAGACA